>JBHENB010000027.1:0-31839 GCA_046262255.1 Chitinophagaceae bacterium | reverse complement strand
CTTCTGCAGACGTTGACGCTGCATACCATAAAGCTTTCCGGTTCTCTCTATTAAGAATTCCAACACCGGCACGCATAGGATAAATACTCAGCTTTCTTAATTCAGCGAACACAACACTGCTAGCAGATGAAAGATCATCGGTATTATGCATTGCCATTGCGCTGGCACGAACTCTTTCCAATGCCGCTTCGATCTGTAGTTCTCTGTTTTGAGCTTCAATTGCTTTTCTTTTTTGCTCCAGTTCTTCAATTGTTTCTTCCAGTAGAATGGTAAGAGTTATTTTCTCTTTTTCTATTCTCCCTAATTTGAACTCTGTAAGCGCTGTTGCTTTGTCTAAGCTTTTTATAGCACTCACGATGGCATTTTTATCTGCCTCAGATAAATTTTTTTCTGATAATACTTGCACAATATGCTGCACATTTGAAGTCATAGACTAAGCAGTTAGATGTAGCAATACCACGGTTAATTAATTTGCCTGCTCTTTTAGTAAAACCAGACAGCAGGTACTGTTGTGAAACTCGTATTTCCCTTCTCTTGCCTTGCCCATTTCGCCATAGCAAAAGAAGCCGACCATTGGTTTGTCCCACACTTTTTTCACTGCGTCAATCTCTTCTCCAATCATAGGCCCTAATGTTAAGTGCCTTGCTTTGCACGAAAAGAAAACCATTGCATCTGCTTCAGGTAATTCTTTTTTTACTTCATTGCAGTCAGATATCACTTCATCAATCACATCGAATTCCGGGGGAAGGGAAAATCTGATTTTTGAGCCTTGCGGCACGGAGCCTGCGCAGATAAAAGAACGATCTTCAAGGTTAGCAAGCATGGCGGTACGCATTACCGGCGGAGCGTTTTCACGCTGTATCTGAATAGGAAAGTACACCCCAAAATTTGCAATAGCATCATTGACCCTATTGAACTCAGATTCTGTTAACCCCAGATATTTCATGACGATATCGAGAGCCGGCTCATTATCTATGGTATAAACAACATTTCCTTCGCTCCTGGTGACTGTACGTACTGTGCCTACAGGCTTCCATCCGCTGGTAGCAATTCCTTTTATGGAAATTTTTTCTTCATCAATAATAATGGCTACAACTCCATTATCAGTAACCTTATCATTGGTGAATGCATAGGTTGCAGTCATATTTAAATCATCTCCGGCTACACCGCCAAATATGGTTACCCCTTCTCCTGCGGAATCTTCTATCCCTCGCACCACCATTTCACCGTCGGCACTCACTCCGCCTGAGGCAACTATGAAGGCAGGCTTTTTAAATGTTTCTTTTCCAAATGCTCCAATTTTTTTTCCGGCTCCCCTGGTAGTACCATCTGCGGTTTCTGCAAAACAAATTTTAAAATGCTGCCTGTTCAAATCCAGCAGCATCATTACAGTAGATTCTTCCTCCACTTCACCATCAATAAATTCTCCCGCCGAAGTGGCTCCGAAGATGGAGATGTTGTGCTCGTTAAGCAGTTTTATAATAGAATCCCTGTCTTGTTTGATTGATAAGAAAACAATAGCTAATGTGGGAGTGAATCCATCAGTCACTGATTCTTGTAAACGGATTGCGATTTCATCCGCATTCCGTCCTTTGATTGATTTTGCTTTCATTTTTCGTTTATTTATTTTCTTTTAATGCTACCCAACTACAGGTAGTGGAATGAAATTCATGTTTGCCATTGATTGCTCTGCCAAATTCGCCATATGTGAGGTTCCCATCACTTTTTGTTACAGTTCTGAGAACGCCAATCAGTTTACTGCCTGACATCGCCATACCATGTAAACTTATTTTATCTTCATCCAATACCAATGCAGCAATTCCATAATCGGTACCGGATCATTTGTAAATACAAATGTGCCTGTAAATGTAATATCATCAGCTGCCATTCCGCCAAATATGTTTACCTGTGAGCCAACTACTTTTTCAATACTGCGGATCAGGTTTCTCCATCTAACATTTACATGATTTTTTCTTTGTTTTATTTATTCTGCAATAGGCAAATGAATAATGAATGCTGTTCCTTCTCCCCCTTTCGTCTCCACTATAATTTCACCACCATGTGCTTTGACAATGTCATAACTCAATGACAAACCTAATCCTGTTCCCTGCCCTGTTGGTTTGGTAGTGAAAAATGGTTGAAAGATTTTATCCAATACTTTTTGAGGGATCCCGTTACCATTATCACTTACTCTAACTTCAACTGTATCATTTAATTTTTTTGTACTTACTGAAACAGTTGGCTCATAATTATCCTGTTGCTGTTTCTTTTTTTCTGTTACTGCATAAAAAGCATTGGTGATTAAATTAAGAATTACCCTGCCTATTTCCTGCGGAATGATATTAATATTACTAATGCTTTCATCATAGTTAGTTTTCAATGTAACATTGAAAGATTTGTCTTTTGCACGCAGGCCATGGTACGCCAGCCGCAAATATTCATCAGCCAGTTTATTAATATCAGTTGGCTCTTTTATGCCGCTACTGCTGCGGCTGTGTTGAAGCATACCTTTTACAATGGCATCGGCTCGTTTACCGTGATGATTTATTTTTTGTTCATTATCAATAATGTCTTTAGCTATGGCTACTACCTCATCAGTATTTCCTTTTTTAATCTCAGCATTCATTTCTATCAGCAGTTCTTTATTCACTTCAGAAAAGTTGTTTACGAAATTTAAAGGATTTTGAATTTCGTGAGCAATGCCGGCAGTGAGCTCTCCCAGCGAAGCCATTTTTTCTGATTGAATGAGTTGCGCCTGAGTAGCATTTAATTTTTGCAATGTTTCTTCCAGTTCTTCTTTCTGCTGAAATAATTTTTTATGCGCTTTTAAGCGTTGCCGGTTGTTTCTCCAGAGCAATAAAGCACCAATTAGTAAAAGAAGACTAACGCCGGTTACTATGTATAATTGAAGTTTCCTTTTATACGTTGCCTGTGCGGATTCTCTATCTGCCTTGTGTTGCTTTTCTGCATTAACCAGGGTTAATAGTTCCTGTGCCTTCCCGGTATTAAGAATCTCGTTGCGAAGCTTTAAAGAAGTCTGCAAATAAAAATAGGCGCTGTCTTTATTGCCATTGGCAGCGTGAATAGCTGCCAGCAGAGTATCAGCTGTAAGTTCAAATCTTTTCAGCTTTTGTGTTTGTGCCTGGTATAAGGCTCTATGCGCATGCCATAGGGCTGAATCAGTTTTGTTTGTTGCAAGAAAAATTTGCGCTAATCCTGCATTAGCAATTCCTCTGTCGGTAAACTCTTCCTTTGCAGAAGCCAGTGCTTTGTAATACCACTGTTTGGCAGTCAATGTATCTTTAAGCCCCAGATAATTGTTTCCAATATAATACTCTGCTACCGTTTTGCCCACCGTCTTTAAACTATCGGTTAATTTATATGCTTCCAATCCGCATTTCAAGCCTTCTTTATACCGGTGTGATTGAGCGAGAGCCTCTGTTAATCTACTCATCGTAAAATACAACCTACTCTTGTTATTGGTAGATTGAAAAATATGTTTACTTATCAAAAGCTGTTCGGTTGCCTTTTGCGGTTGTTCGGTTGCCATATAAACAAAACCCATCATGTAGTGATTTCGGGCTATAACATTTTGGCGAATGTTTTGAACAGAAATGATGGAATCGTTTCTAAACAAAAATTTTCTGTATTTCGCAGGCACCTCAATAGGTTTAGAACCTTCGTTTTCTGCCAGAGAGAGACCTGTTAAAGCTGCCTGCATGGCCGCTACAAAGTTTCCGAAGAGATAGTATGAATAACTAAGACTTGCATAGTATTCTGCTTCCAACAGCGGAATTTTTAAACGTTGTACAGCCTGCAGTGCATACTTGGCATATAAAAGGGCACTGTCTGCATCCGAATAATTATAATGGCTTTGTATAGCAGCATATAATCTTACCCGACCAGTATCTGTTTTTTCAACACGCAGAAGCTGTTTTAAGCTGTCCACATTTCTTCTTTGTGCTGTTGAAACAATTGTTTGAATTAAAAACACTGTGATTAATAAAAACTTTTTCATTGGTTAGTTACTTTTTTGCGTTCAGGGTTATGGTGAACTCCGCACCCTCTCTTTCTTTTGTTTCCACTTTCAATTCCCCGCCATGTAGTGTTACTATATCCGCTCAGAGTAAATTCAGCAAAGGCAACAGCAGTAAGTTGCATACACAAGATAAAAAATTTGTAAGCTTTAGATTTTGTTTCTTTTGTAAGTACCAGTTGCTTTTGAAAGATATTGAGAAGTTATGGAAGCTGGCATTGTTTTTTTACTTGTTGCTCTAAAAATTACTTATGGATAAAGAAAAGAAAAACCGTAGCGGCAGTCAAAGTAATGAAGGCGGTAAAAATAAAAATACCGGTGATACCAAACAAACCTACCAACCAGGTGGTCCAAATAAAAGCAACCGTCAAACAGTGGGAAGTAAACGTAATGAACGCGACGATTCCTTAAGCGAAGCTGACAAGAACACAACAAAAAAAGGTGCGAACAGTGTTTAAAACAGGAATAGGAATATCCGGTTCAAATTCTTACCCTTACGCGGTTTCCTATGCAGTTATGTACTGCTCATTTTGTTTATCTTGTACAAAAGTTTAGTATGAAGAAATTGCTGGTAGCTATCTGTATTCTTTTTTCAATTGATTCTTCTTCGCAACCGGACCATACCCATAAGCGGGAGCGTAGCCTGAAGTTTCCTGATATTATGGGATATAAAACACTTAAATGTGATCTCCATCAGCATACAGTATTTTCCGATGGCAGTGTGTGGCCGGATATTAGAGTAATGGAAGCTATGATGGACGGATTAGATGCTATTTCTCTTACCGAACATCTTGAATACCAGCCGCATCAAAAAGATATTCCTCATCCTGATCGTAACCGTTCTTATGAAATTGCTGTACAGGAAGCAAAAGACCATAAGCTGCTTATTGTAAATGGTTCCGAGATCACTCGAAGAATGCCCCCCGGACATTGCAACGCTATTTTTATTACCGATGCAAATAAGTTATTAATAAGTGATTCCATTGAAGTTTTCAGAGAAGCTAAAAAACAAAATGCTTTTATATTTTGGAATCATCCTAACTGGGTCAGCCAGCGAAAAGACGGTGTAGCAACTTTAACAGATGTACACCGAAGGCTAATCAATGAAAAACTTCTCGATGGCATTGAAGTAGTGAACGAGCATACTTTTTCGGATGAAGCGTTACAAATTGCACTGGATCATAACCTTACTATTATGGGCACCAGTGATATTCATGGCCTTATAGACTGGGAATTTGGCGTACCAAAAGGAGGCCACCGGCCTGTAACATTAGTTTTTGCAAAAGAGAAGTCACCGAATGCAATTAAAGAAGGTTTAATAAACCGGAGAACAGTAGTTTTTTACAAAAACCTTTTAATTGGCAGAAATGAGTTCCTTGTGCCGTTGATACAAGCATCGCTTAAAATGGATAGTGCAGCATACTCCGGCAAGTCCAATGTATTAACAGTTACAATTGAAAATATCACCAGCTCAGAATTTACACTGCTTAATAAAACAGGATTCAGCTTTCACGACCACTCAGATATTGTGAATATTAAACCGGGTGAGAAGCATATTATTCAGCTTAAAACCTTGCAAAGATTAATTAATCCTGATCTAAAATTTGAAGTACTCAGTGCAGTATATGCACCTGATAAGCATCCGCTAATAACATGGAAAATTAAAATACCCGCACAATAACTCGTCCTATCCTTTCTCAACATTCTTCTTTATTTCTTTCAGCATTGCTTTTCTTATTAACCTGCTAAACGGGGAGACGAATGTCCAATATATTCTAAACTGATTTTTGATTTTCCGTCCATTGCAAAGTACACGTGTCTCAGTTGATATTTTAGTTTCATTTTCACCTGCAGCATCTGTTCTAAAATTGATCACTGCCTTAACATGCCTTTCCGTTGAATACATTTTAAACTCTTCAGGAGACAATTTTATAATGCAGTCGCTAAACATTCCTGAATTGCTGACTATGCCAAATAATATTTCTTTATTTAATGCCTCTCCCAGTTTTACAAATCCCATTTGTTCTATATCCTTTACAGCACCTGTAACAGGCATGCCACGCAGCCGGAATAAAGTTCTTATAACAAAAGAATTATTTATGCTGGTATTCAACAGCAACGGGTAAACTTTTTCGGGTATTCCCTTTACCACTATGCTGTGATACTCATGGAAGTGGTAATGCTTTAAAAACTCATCTATCAACATCTGAAAAGTACTTATAAACTAATGTACTTATTGTTTATGAATCTTTACCGTAATCCGAGTTGCCATAGTGGCATGAACATTGCAAACCGAACTTTGATAATTGGTTCAATTGCTTACTCTTTTCATTCAATTGTACGTTTATAAATTCAAATCATTTTGTATGATGAAATACATCTGTACTTTTCTGGTGCTTAGCGTTCTGTTTATAAATAGCTATGGGCAAACAGATACTTTCCCACCTAAAAAAGACACAATACCTACCCAAGCACAGGATACTGTAGTAACAGAAATAACGCCGGAAACTATACAACCTGTTGAGCCTGTACGTGTAAGATTGGATGGTGAAGAAGTGTACAGGCTGAAACCTGCAATAGATATTCCTCTTACTGCAGTAACTGCAAGTTGGTCTTTATATGCCTTTACTAAAATTTATAATAAGGATCCATCAACACAACAAGAAATCGATGCCTTAAGGGTTAGTGATATAAACGGTTTTGACCGGTGGGCAGCAGATGTATATTCAGATAAGGCAGCAAACACCAGCGATATTTTCTTCTATGGTGCTATGCCGCTGCCTGTTATTTTGCTTTTTGATAAACATATCAGAAGGGATGCAGGTAAATATGCTTTCTTGTATCTGGAGGCCATGTCCATAACAGGTTTATTCTATACAGGCTCAGTTTATCTGGTGGACAGGTACCGGCCTCTTGCATATAATCCGGAAGTGCCGATGGATGAACGCAAAAGAGGCGGATCAAAAAATTCCTTTATTGCCGGGCACCCTGCATTAGTTGCCACTTCTTCATTCTTTACAGCTAAAGTGTTTGCTGATTATCATCCTGAGTCACCACTGAGGTGGTTGTTTTACAGTGCAGCCGTAGTATCTACCGGAGGTACTGCTTATTTAAGACACAGGGGTGGCAAGCACTTTCCTTCTGATCTTCTTATTGGAACTACAATTGGAACATTATCTGGTTTACTGGTTCCGCATTTTCATAAAAATCCTGTCTTAAAGAATTCAGACGTAACGATCTTCCCTTTTATAGGAAATGGACACGGAGTGGCGGTTGTGTATAGATTTTGAGTATAAGTGTTGCATGATATGATATTAAAGCCGGCAAATATTCGCCGGCTTTACTTTTTACTTCTTCTCGTTAAACTGTAATATTAATCCACTTTATTTTTTAGTGCAGATGCAGGAATGTAATGTTTGCGGCCTTTTTTATCTATCCAGTAATATCTGCCACGGGTGTTAATATAAATGGTTTCATTATTAGGACCCGTTTTCCCTTTGTAAACGGTGTGGGTTACTTTGGCTTTACTTTTAGTTGCTACCTCTGCAGTTTTATTTCCGGCTTTTTTAGCGCCTTTCTTTACTGTCTTGCCAGCCTTTTTTGCCCCTGATTTCACTTCCTGGCCGGCAGATTGATCTTGTGCAATTGCTGTAGAGGCAAAACCAAACAGCATCAAAAACAAGGAGACACTTATGAGTTTTTTCATAACAGGTACTTTTTATAATGATAATACTTCTGGCTTTATTCAGCCAAAACAGTGCCAGCTAAATTTAGATTTTAATATGTTATCCTAAATAATAAAGAACAGACTCCCAATAAAAAATAGAAGTAAACATGGCAGGGTGGCGAAAATTCTGCAGATTACCATTGGCGACAGAAAAACGTATTAGATGAAAGGAGTTACTTAAATGATCAGGATTAATAACCGGGATTATATCGCCTGCCAAAAATTAAAACATTTGCTCTTCCCTGGAGAACATTTCCAGTGGTGCGGTATTTAAATTCAATCCGATCTATAAACCGGCCTTCACGGGCCAACTCAATATTGCGGCTAAACTGATCTGCCAGAATAACCAGGTCCAAAGCTGGCTCGAGCTTATCGCCGTTGTCAAAAACTATTTTCAGATCATTAATCACCACTTCCCGATCTTCAACTTTAAACTTAATATCTGTATAGCTATTTCTGCTGTTGACTTCTATTATATCTACATCCCTGAGAAAATTTACTTTTTTCTCTCCTAAAAAATCCCATCCTTCTTCCACAGGTAAGCTACGGCGTGAAGTAATACACGATGCTATCAACATAAGAGAAAGGAACAACATGCAAATGATGCCGTAATTCCTTTTGGCTAAAAATAGTTTCATAATAAAAATTTTTTTTTAACAATAATCCACATCTGAATCCATCAACCATAGTCATTCTTCTATTGAAAATAGGAAAAATTATAATGATTGCTACTGTTGCTCTTCTGATATTTCTTTTTGCAGCTCCTTATTAATGCTTACACCGGCCTTTGCACCTTCTGCTGCAGCTACTACTACAAATTGCATATCCCTTGAAGCGTCACCGGCAACATACAAGCCGGGTGTTTTCGTTTGCTGTAAGCTGTTTGTAATCACCACTCCTTTTTTGTTCACCTCGCACCCAAAATTTTCTGCAAAATTGCCCTGTTGCGTAAATCCATTTACAAAAAACAAAGCGTCACAGGCATGTTCTTCTCCATTTTTAAAAACTATTTTTTTTAAATGGCCCTCATAGCTTTCAAACCTTGCAATGGGTAAAGCTATTACAGAAACATTATTTGCATCAAGCTGTTTTTTTTGAGAGGATTTTACCTTGTTTCTTCCATCTGTAAATAAAGTTACCTGTTCACTCCACCCTTTTAAGGCTAATGCCAGCTCCCACCCTTCTTTGTTGCGGGCATAAACACCCAGCTTTTTGTCTCTTACTTCCCACCCATCGCAGTACGGGCAGTGAAATATGGATTTGCCATAGAGCTCTTTGCAACCTTCCACATCTGGTACATGATCCGTAAGACCAGTAGCTACCAGAAGCTTTTTTGCATAATACAGTGCCCCATCTTCATCAGTTACTACAAATGTTTTTTTATCATTCTTATGCGCATGAATTACTCTTTTGTTGATGAAGTCCACTCCATATTTCTTCATTTCCTCATGGCATATTGCAATAAAATCCAGAGGTGAAATATCATCCCGGGTAAGGTAGTTGTGCATGCCCTGGGAAGAGCGGTTTCGTTGTTGGGCTATATCAAAAAGCAAAACTTTTCTTTTACATCTTCCCAAAACCACAGCAGCATTTAATCCCGCCGGCCCACCACCTATTATTATTACATCCTGTAGCTCCATTTCCAATTATTTAATCTTGTTATTAACAAACTTAGTGCTAACTAAATAACATCTTACACAGGCACAACATCCAGAGCTTTGAATTGTGTTTTATACCTTGAAGGAAGCAAAACTGACTTTATCAGCCAATCGAGCTTTAATTTCCGGCTGAGCTTATACAGCGGAACAACAGGTTTTAGGAAAGAAGTGTTGCCAAGTTGCAGCAAGTCTTTAACGTGTTGAGGAACTACCAATACCTGCGCTTTTTTCAAAAGAAAGAACCGAATTTGTCCAAGATGTTTTTTGTATTGCTGATACAAATGGATTGTATATTTACTTCTTTGCAAATCTTCTTCTATGTGCCTGGCACGTACAGGCAACCATCCAACGTAAGTTTCAGGCAAATCATGAATTCCCATACGGTTTCCCATTCTTTTAAAAACTTCGTAAACATCATTTTTTTCTGATTCTGTCAATTTTCGTTCAAGTAATTCAAATGATGCAATAGAATAATAAATGAGCATAAAGAGTACATCTCTATACGCCCAATCGGGGATAGTAGTACCCCGTGCATTTTCTACTGCAGAATGAATAGCAGTTATTTTATCAATTGCTTTCCCTGCAGCCATCTTTTCTGAAAACACAATTTCACGGGCATAATTAACTGTAGAAAATAGTCTACCTAATGGATCAGCAGGTAAACGGCCTGTATAATAAAGCCAATCCACAGCTTTGTTCAATGCAAATTCTGCGGCAGAGCCTGCAAAAATGAAGAGAATGGTATCCCCCTTACCCCAAATTTGTCTTACAATTGATCCTTTTTCTACAAAAAAATCCATACACGAAGAAACGAAATGAAGAAGGAATTTTATAAACCCTCATCAATAGTAAAAAGAGCAGAAAGCGTTTAAATACATATATTAACATTTAACGGTTTGATTCTTGCGCCTCTACCGGAAATAAAACTTGATATGAAAGCCTATTCTACTATTGCCATAGTTGCTTTACTTCTCTTTGCCTGCACCAACAATCAAAAAGAACAAACATCATCTGATAAAAAAGCAAACAAAACCAACGTACAAGCACAAAAAGATGCGTCAAACACCAAAATCAGAACCCGTACTACTACAACACAGCCTGAAAATAAAACCAGAGTGAGTGTAGGAACAAATGGCGCAGTATTGGAAACCAAAAAAGGTACTCGGGTAAAAGTAGGCACCAATGGCGCTCAGGTTGAGACAAAAAAAGTGGGTATTACTATTAAAAAAGACCAGTAAAATACCGAAAGAAGGAAGTATTTTAAAGCTAAGTAATAAAGTCTCGCTGTTTAGTGGCAGTAAGTTTCTCAGGGATCTGCAGAATGATCTGCAACAGCACTATCAATACGGTTTTTATCCACAATACTTCTGCTGGTTTTTGTATTTCGTAACAGAGCAATAAGTAATAGAATCAACAACACAGCTCCAGCTATCCAAATCCATGGTTGTGTGTACCAGGCATCTTCATTATCTCCTGTAATTTCAGGACCTGTATTTCCCTCCTGAGCCCAAATTAGTGGTGTTGCTATACAAGAAGCCGCCAAAAGTATCCACTTGTATTTGCACTTTTCTATCATCTGGCTCATATAAGTGATTTACTTTGAACAACCCGAGTTTATAGTACCCTCCAAAAATAAAAGTCAGGCTAAATTATAGAAAAATGCTTCCACATTGAATGTGAAAGCATTTTAGTTATCCAAGACTCCTATTACCTGTTCCTGTTTGGATCATCCGTAGTACGGTGATCCGTAGTACGGTGTACGCGGTGCTTGTCATCGTCTTTGCGCAAACCAAGCAACCCAAGCAACCCTGCTAAACCAAGTAATCCCCAGTCATCAAATCCTTCATCATCGTCATCTCTTGTCGTAGTTGTTGTAGTTCCAACATCGTTTTGCGCTATAACAGGGCTGGAAATCCCAAGCATAAAGCTTAATACCAGCATCGCAATGATCTTTGTAAGTTTCTTCATAATAAATTTTTTTTGTTGATTAATTCACTTGTATTGCAATTCCTGTACCAGCAGAAAACAATGTTCAATTTGCACAAACAGTAATATGAATTGAAAGGTGCAAACCTGCGATCTTTACAGATGTACAAAAGAGGCGAACCACGCCTCTTATTTGTTTAAAGTTCTTTAGCATCTGCTCTAACTTCGGAAAGTTGATAGTGCATAGCGTGTGACAATGCTCTTATAGGCATGTTACTATGTATGGCTAACACTTTTGTGAAAGTGGCTCCGTAATATAGAATGAGAGAGGAGTAAAATACAAAAAGCAGCAACAAAACAATAGAACCGGACGCCCCGTAAATAGTGTTGATGTTGCTTAACGTAAGCAGCCACCGTAATACCACTTTGCCTATGTTAAATAACAGGCTGGTAATAAATCCGCCAGTTAAGGCAATCTTCCAAGTCGGTCTGCCGTCCGGTAAAAATCTAAATACAATTGCAAACCATAACGTAACAATGATAATTGAAAGCAGATAATTCAAAGCATTATTAAAGTAAGTAGCAAAAACAGGTGATATTTCAACTATATATTTTCCAAGGAATGCCTGGGCCGCTTCCGCTAATATGCCAATTACGAGAAGTACCCCGGCAATCAATATCACAATCACCGACTGTAACCGACTGCGCAAGACACTCCATAGATTTCTTTTACGTACAACCTTAATTTTCCATAACTGGTTCAAAGAACTTTTAATTACTTTAAAAAGTGTTGTGGCTATAAATAATAGAAAAATAAACCCTCCGAGTGTAACGTACCAATTTTTTGCCAACACCCTAAAGGCACTAAGGGTATTTATAATTTGTTGCACACTGTCTGTACCAATTATACCGGACAAATTTCTAAAAAGCTGCTGTCTTATGTTGTTCGGGTCAAAGATTAGCCCAAGTACCTGTATTAAGATAACCAAAATGGGAGGAAGCGCAAATGTTGTAAAAAAAGCGGTAGCGCCTGCCATTCGTAAAGGATCGTTTTTCCCTAACTCACCAAAAGCTTTTCCAAACAACCTGATAAAATCATTATACTTAGAGGCAGCTTTAAGCATTTTTAAGTTTTAGTAAACATGTGGTGATATTATACTAAAAAAATATCTTATTTTATTACAAAGAAACGTTCTAACGCCAATAACGGACAAAAAAAATCCGCCCCAATAATAGAACGGATTGTTACGCAAGTATGTTGGCTTAACGACCACGTGAACTTCCACCTCTGCCACCAGAACGTCCGGCACCACCAGAAGCTTTACCCCCTTTTCTTGCTACCTCCCTTCTTGTTCCCTTACTGGCAGATGCTAATCCTCTTTTAGATGAACCTTTGCTGCCACTTGATTTACTGCCTCCACGGGATGTGCCACCCCCTGAGGATTTGCTACGTCCGCCTCCAGAAGATTTACTACCACGGGATTTGCTGCTGCCGGATTTACTACCACCAGAAGATCTGCTTCGTCCACCCCCAGAAGATTTACTGCCTCCAGAAGATCTGCTTCGTCCTCCTCCTGAAGATTTACTACTACCTGATTTACTTCCGCCTGATTTACTGCCGCCAGATTTACTACCGCCCGACTTACTTCCACCGGAACTTCCACCTGACCTACCCCCACTACTAGATTTACTACTTCCTGACTTGCTACCTCCCCCTGAAGATTTACTGCCTCCACCACGTGATGAACCGCCACCAGAAGGTTTGCTACTTCCACCACCTGAGAATTTGCTGCCTCCTGAAGATTTATTATCTCCAGCTGATTCGCGGCCACCTCCAAAGAGTCTTCCTACAAAAGATCTGCCCCGGCCACCACCTGAATCTCTTCGTGTTTCACCCCCCTGTTGTGCTTCTTCATTCACCTCACCTACTGCCATATCAGTTAACCGGTCATCTGCTTGATACTCTTCATCCCTCGTTTCTTCTAATAATTCCGCTATTTCTCCTAAGTCTAATTGCCGTGCAAAAGCTCTGACGGTGCCATACCCACAAATTTCATAGTGCTCCATTTTTTGTGCATTAGCAATAATCACAGCATCAACTACCTCCGGATTCATTTCCTCCCCCAACATCTTTTTTCCTTCCTCAATAAGTCCTTTCATGCCTATGCATTCCTCATCACTACCAGTTTTATTCTCTCCGGTAACTTCGTTTAATAGCCGCTGCACTTCATCAAGCCGTTTCTTTTGTTCTTCCGTTATTCTGAGGTGCTGTTCCAACGATTCCTTTAACGCAGGGTTTTGCGCTTTTTGCAACATCGTCGGAATTGCTTGTATCATCTGTTCTTCTGCTGAATAGAGATCTTGTACTTCTTTTACAAGTAAGTCTCTTAGATCTTTCATTTTTTCCATAACAAAGATTTTTGTTGTAATAGTTATTATGAAAAAAATTGTGCCGCACTTTATTTACTTTGAAATTCTACAAATGCATAACCAACAAAATATGTGAAGTGCAAGTGACGAATGTAGTTTTGAATTGCAGTTGGATGATTATACTGGAGATTGAGAACTATGTACACACTAAGTGAAATTGCAACTGTACCTAAATTCAGTACTTCAACTATCATTGTTTTGCATAATAAAGGCTACCACCACTACTGATAAGCCCTAATTGGGAACTTGCAGTAACTGCCCGTTTATGTCCGCCTGCGGCAATGGTTAATGACCTGCGCGGTTGAAGATTACTAAAATACAAGGTTTCTTTATACACCAGTTTTTCATTCTTATTAAAATAAAATACATCCACTGCTACCACATTTAGTATTTTATCGCTATTGTTTTTTACGGTTACTTCATAGCCTCCCAATCCTTGTTTTCTTTCTCCGGGAAATTCTTTGCTGCTTATAGAAATTAACCTTGCCAGGGGAATGTACGGACGTTCTTTTTTACCAACTGTAGTCCCATTCCTGGAAGTGGAAGGTGTTTGAGTGTCAACAATATTGTTTGCTGGTTGATTTTCATCTCTTTTATTATTAGTTTTTACTTCCGAAAGTTTTTGTCTTTGTTTTATAGATGCAGCCTTTGCAATTTTTCCCGCTCTTTCCTCTTCCCTGGTTTTAATAGATTTCACCGTACCAGTAGGAATATTGCGGGTAAGTGAAGCCCCATTTTGGTTTTTTTTCTGAGAAGCATTGACAGGTTTTTTATTAAGATATTCCAAAGCCTTTTGATCCTGGGCAGAATCAGATAGGTAAGGGAGATTATAAGTAGCTTTCGGTGGTTGCAATTCTGTATCTCTGGATAACCATTTAACAATTGAGAATCCAATAGCTAATAAAACAAATGAGCCTAATGCTATAGCTACATGCTTTCGGGTAAAAGGCAATTTCTTCCCTCTTTTTTGCTCTTGCAGCCATCCGGAATATTCCGCTTTAATATCGTCCAGGGAGCGACTGTACTTTATATCCGGTTCATTCTTTTGTTTCTTTATTTTGCTTTCCGAAAAATTCAAAGCTCTCTGACGCATTTTTTCTACCCGCTCGTCAAACGAAAGTTGCGGTCCGTCTTCCGCTTCAAAATTTTCCTGTAAAATCCCAATAGTTGCAGGCCTAACTTTTAAATTATCTTTTGGCGCTTCCTCTGATTGCCCTTTTGAATTTATCGCAGATGATTGGTGTATATCCGATACTTTCAAAGTACCGGGAAGGCTAATGTAAATTCTTTTATCAGAAGTAGCTTTTTCTTTTCCAGGGGGGTTCTTCTGAATTATTGTTTCAAGCTGGGTAATTGGTTCATTTAAAATGTGTTTTGCTTCTTTTATTTTCTGCTGTGGTACAGCATCAGTTATGGGAAGATGAGGTTTTAATTCATCAATTTCTGCCGGATATCGCCAGCCGGCACTTTTGCCTTCTACCCATATCAGGTCGGAAGGCTTTAATGTAAGTTGGGCTAATTCCTCCAGCGTATGAGGGCCAGTTTGCTTATTATTTCTTAGAAGTAAGTAAATTTTACCCATTGTAGAAGCGGCCACTCCTATTGTTCACAGTATGTACCCATTATTGTGAAAGAAGCGTTATTTGACAAAAGCTAACACTAAATTTACCCAAATCTTTGATAATAAAATAATGGTCAGGTTTACGGCTGCTATAAAAAAATTTGGTCAACAGGGTGAAAAAACCGGTTGGACGTATGTAGAGATTTCTGCTGCTATTGCCCAACAGCTAATACCGGGCAATAAAAAAATTTTTCGGGTGAAAGGCGCTCTGGATAATTACCCCATTGAACGCGTTGCATTGGTTCCAATGGGAGGTGGTGATTTCATAATGCCCATTAATGCGGCTATGAGAAAGGGAATTAAAAAAATCCATGGCGCTACAGTGCAAGTTCAATTAGAAGTTGACAACACACCTATAAAACCACCCAAAGAATTTATAGAATGTTTGAAAGATGAACCTACAGCCTTTGAATATTACAACAGCCTGCCTAAATCCCATCAGAATTATTTTACAAAGTGGATAGAAAGTGCCAAGACAGAACCTACCCAGGCCCGGAGGATAGCCCATGCTGTTACCGCTTTGGCAACAGGAGCGAATTATGGGGAAATGCTGCGAAAGCTGCAAAGGGATAAAGCTATGTAAATTGCAGCATGACTGTGAATGAGCAAAAATTTTTAAAAAGAGCTATAGAACTATCAGAAACGGGAATGCGTAATCTGCAGGGAGGGCCATTTGGTTGTGTGATTGTAAAAGAAAATGAAATTATTGGGGAAGGATGGAACCAGGTTACTTTTCTAAATGATCCCACTGCCCATGCAGAAATTGTAGCTATTAGAAATGCCTGCAAAAAGATCGGCTCCTTTCAATTAAATGGTTGCGATATTTATACCAGTTGTGAGCCTTGCCCCATGTGTTTGGGCGCTATTTACTGGGCACGCCCCAAAAAAGTAATTTATGCCAACACACGGGAAGATGCAGCCGCCATTGCTTTTGATGATGCATTTATTTATGAAGAAATAAAAAATAGTCCTTCACAGTTGAAGATACAGTTCATTCATTCTCCCAATGATAATGCGTTGAAAGTGTTCCGGGAATGGGAAAATTTTGAAGGTAAAACACAGTATTAATCTGCTAATCGTATTAATGCCCACCCATCACCTAATAATTAAAGGACAGGTACAAGGCGTTTTTTACCGTGCAACGGCAAAAGAAGTGGCCAAAAAAACGGATATAACAGGATGGATTAAAAATACGAAAGATGGCAGTGTAGAAGCTTTAATATCCGGCGATGAACATTCTGTGCAAGAATTTGTAGCCTGGTGCAAAAAAGGCCCGCCTACTGCGGTGGTTACGGAAGTAATTGTTACAAATGAACCTGAAACAGAGTTTCGGAATTTCCAGATTGTAAAATAATATTAGAAGCATCTATTATCCTGCCTCTCCATCGGTTATTTCGCTGCCAACCTGTATTGTACTATCGCTGGTATCTCGTGAAACATCTTTATCCCTGATATTTTCATTTGCCCTCGGATTAGGGTTCACTGCTATTTTGTTTTCCGGCAAATCTTCTTTTTGCTGGTTCTGCAAATTGTTTTCTTTGCTGTTATTATCATCCGTAAGCCTGTTATTTGTTGTGTTCATATTTGTTTTTGAAGGTTATAGCAATTATTGCTGGTTGTTCACTTCATCAAAAGCAGGATCTGCATCCTTACCAAAATCGGGGTCTGTTTCAAAGCTATCTGCAGCAGTTTTTGTTAGCTGCTCATTCGCATCGTCATTAGCTCCCCTGGTTATGGTTTGCACCCCTGGCTGTATAGCTGACTGATCCCGAACCTGAGGATCGTTTTTTGTTCCTTTATCTGCTGGTCCGTTGCGCTCGTTATCATTATTAACTTCCATAACACTATTTTAGTAAATCCATAGAAATGTTGTGCCAGGTTGGTTTCTTTTCGTTACTCATAGATTTACGGCACAAATTTTTAAGCATTAAATGTAAAAAACCATGAAAAATAATAGCCCTGATTTTTTTAATAGCAATAAGCAGGGAAGTACACAAGATGATGCTCAAAAAGCACAGGCCCGAAAAAAACTAGACCTGCAGGATTCCCCGGAAGATGAAGAAAAACTTAAGTCCGAGGAAGTTATTATCGATCTGCCAGATGTAAAAGACATTCCCGGACAGGAGTTTGTGCATCCGGCTCCATTGGGTATGCTTGGGGATACAACCATTTCTTCTGCCGATGAAGAAGGAGAAGGTTTATTTGAAGATGATGACGAGGATGAAACAAATATGGTAATGGGAACAGAAGCAGATATTACCAGGGAAGAAAAACAAACATTGGAAACAAGTGACGACTATAAGCCCACAAGAGATGAAGATAATTTACGAGGTGCCGCCCTGGACAATTCGGATTTTGAAGGTGACCCACTAAACGAGGGAAGTTTCGGTGATGGGCGCAGTGGTAAAGACCTGGATATTCCTGGTTCTGAAACAGATGACTTAAAGGAAAATATTGGTGCAGAAGATGAAGAAAATAATGAATACAGCCTGAATGATGACGATAATGCACCAAATACTGAGGGCATTCCATAAATTTCTGACACAATTTCAATTCAGTTTTTTGGACTCTGAAAAAATTTCAGAAAGACCTCCCTGGCATTCAAGTTGTTTACTCAAAAACATTAAAAAAACATTTTTAAAAACTTAAAAAAAGGAGGTTATTATGTCTCTGATAAGAAGAGATGATTTTCCTGGCGGACCCAGCCTTTTTAATGATCTCTTTACAAGAGATCTGTGGAACTGGGGTTTAAGTAACAATTCAAATACTAACACAACTATCCCTGCGGTGAACATTAGGGAAAGTAATGACAGCTTTGAAGTAGAAATGGCAGCACCGGGAATGACTAAAGATGATTTTAGGATTGAGCTGGATAATAATATGTTGACCATTAGTAGTGAAAAGGAAAATCGAAATGAAGAAAAAGACGGAGAAAAGTACTCAAAGAAAGAATTTAGTTACCAGTCATTCCAGCGTACTTTCCAGTTGTCAAAAGAAGTAGTGGATGCTGATAAAATTCAGGCTCGTTACGAAAATGGTCTTTTACATCTATTAATACCTAAAAAAGAAGAAGCAAAGCAGAGACCACCAAGAATGATCCAGATTTCATAATTTAAAATTTTAATCACAATTATAACCGTCTCATGGAGGCGGTTTTTTTTATTAAATGATTGTAAATTTGAAAGACATTGCTGTTTGTATTTCAGCAATGATCAGGTTTGCACTGAATCTTGAAGGAAAATAAAATGAGAATAGCGAAACAAAATTTACTGCTTTTTGTAATGTTGATAGCGTTAGTTCTGGTTTCAGGCTGTAGTAACAGTGTTAGAATCGACAAGGAACCGGATAAAGTAAAACTTACTCATGATGGAGTTGTCAGTGCAATTCATAGTATGACGGCAAAAAGAGCGGCTCATACTGCGACATTGCTAAATAATGGCAAAGTGCTGATAGCAGGGGGTTTTGTAGGAGACGGAGGTAGTGTATCCAGCGTAGAAATATTTAATCCCACAACAAATACTTTTTCAAGGGGGGAAGATATGAAAGCCGCTCGAGCCGGTCATACAGCCACTTTGTTGTCAAACGGAAAAGTTTTAATTGCGGGCGGTTTCAACGGCAGTTATCTGAACAGTGCTGAGATATATGACCCAGCTTCAGGTAAATTCACATCAGCAGGGAAAATGGTTTCTCCGCGAAGTGGTCACGTTGCCACGGTTTTAAACAATGGCAAAGTTCTTCTGGCAGGCGGGGTGGGAACTGGCTGGACGTTTTTATCAGATGCTGAGTTATATGATCCCAATACCAACACCTTTTCACCAACAGGCGCAATGACAACAGCACGGGAGTCGCACACTGCTACTGTGCTGAAAGATGGTAAAGTATTGATTGCAGGCGGACACAAAGGCAGGCGCTCCGAAATTACAATTTACACAAGCACAGAAATCTACAATCCAGTCACTGGAATGTTCGTTGCTGCCGGCAATTTAACCGTTAAGCGGCACAAACATGATGCAACATTATTAACAGACGGCAGAGTCCTGATCATTGGCGGTTCTGACGAACGCGATGGTGATGGCGCATATCGAAATGCCGAAATTTTTACTCCGGCGAATGGGGCGTTTACGGCGGTAAAACGTAATATGAATACTGGCCGTTACAAATTGCAAGGCACAGCAATACTTTTGAAGAACGGCAAGGTTTTGATTGCTGGCGGGGCAAATCGGGCGGAAGTATTTAACCCGGCGACTAATAGTTTTTCCTTTGCCGAAGGCCACATGGGAACAAAACGATTGTTTGCGACAGCAACTCTGTTGAAAAACGGACAAGTTTTGATTACAGGCGGTTATCACAACGGCAATATGGTTAGTGCCAACGCATGGATTTATCAGTCATAGATTTTTCGATTAGAGTGTTCACAATCATTGATGACAGAAGGAACAATAAATCGCATTGGTGTTTGGTTCCCTCGTTACATAAAATTTCACGTATTGAATTTCCTCTTATAGCATTTTTACTAATGGTTTAATCATCTTTCTTTACTTTCTTTTTACCCGTTTCTCCGTCTATTTTGATTTTTGTATTTCCATCTTTTATGGTGATATCGCCATCTTTTTCCACTTCTTTTTTATATTCCCCGTCCTTTATTTTTGTTTCATCCCCGGTAACTTTTGTTTTGGCGTCATCTTCATCATCGTCTATATAAACATACACTCCCTCTGTATTTCGCCTGATACGTGTATTAATTACTTTTCCGGTTCGCCCGTAAATGGTGTCATTGGTTTTCGTATCTACATACATTTTCACAGGCTTGCCTGTTTCTGCATCCACCATCAATCCGGTTTTTTCGTCTTTTTCAAGGTTCAAAGCTTTACCTGTATTCACATCAACGTACCGCGAATCATTATCGCATGCTTGCAACAAAAAGACAGAAAGGACACATGTTAGAAGAATAATAGCTTTCATTATAAATTTTTAATAAAACTATACCATAATTATACCACAAGAGCTGTGCTTACAGGCACCTTTTTCGCGACCTTTATGGTCGTACACAAATACAGACATCATGAAAAAAAGCCAGTTTTATATATTTAATATTCTTGGTGCCGTACTCCTGAGTTGTTTGGTTGTGGGAGCACTTTCTTTTGATAACAACAGGACAAGTGATAAAGAGACAGGAATTAAATATGCTCCCCCAAAGATGCCTCAGCAGATGACTTTTGGAGATGAAGCAGTGCCCCTACACAGGTGGGATGTAAAGGAACGGCTGGATAGAGAATTATTGTTCAATTACTACAGTAAGGCAAATGTTCTTTTTTTGCTGAAACTTGCAAATCGCTACTTCCCCACCATTTCTGAACGCCTGAAAGCCAATGGCGTTCCAGATGATTTTAAATACTTGTGTGTGGCTGAAAGCAACTTGTTAAGCGGTGCTGTTTCCCGTTCCGGAGCAGTTGGTTTTTGGCAGTTTATGGGTGGCACAGCACCGGGTTATGATTTAACGGTAAACAGCCAGATAGATCAGCGGCACGATGTAGTAAAATCTACAGATGCTGCCTGCGCATATTTGAAAAGAGCATATGAGAAATTTGGTACATGGACAGGCGCTGCTGCTTCTTACAACTGCGGGCAAGGAGGTTATTCCGGGCAAGCTACTTTTCAAAAAACATATAATTATTACGATCTGCTATTGCCGGAGGAAACTAATAGGTACATTTTCCGCATTCTTGCCTTCAAACATTTAATGGAAAATGCAAAAGAGTTGGGATTTGATGTGAAAGAAGAAGAAAAGTATCAAATTATTCCATTTAGAATAGTGGCAGTCTCCATCTCTATACCTAACCTGGCGGAATTTGCCATCAGTAATGGAACTACTTTCAAAATACTAAGACAAATGAATCCATGGATAAGAGGAAGAAGTTTAACTATATCCGGAGGAAAAATATATGAAGTAAAATTGCCGGTACAGTAAGTTATTCATGGGCAAAAGGAATTGACAACAACAGAGCGTAGTATGTAAAAAACCAAAGAGTTCCATTTTTTTCTACTTCTATCATAGTAGCCATCGGCCTTGTATAGTCAGGTTCAGAAACATTATTTGTAATGAACATGCATATCTTTATTTCTTCTACCAGTGGTTTTAAATTTTTTTAGCGCCTCTTCCTGTTGCAGATTCTTTTCCATAGTATTCAGTTAATGGTGAGAAATCAAAATATTAGCACTTCCACTAACTTATCGTTCAACTTGTTCTGATTCCAGCGATTCTGCTGCCTCTGCTGTAGTTATCAATCCAATTTTCCTGGAATGCAGCACAGCTTCAGAGCTATGCCGGAAAAAACAACATGGCACACCGCTCCCTTCTATTTTATGCAAAACATCTGAAACTTTTTGCTTATTTTTTTCGTAAACATCACGTATATATACTGCCTGAATTTGTTTGGGAAAATGTTTTACAATAGCCTCATAGATGTAAGGGTCCTGTTGTGAGCTATCCCCTAACAATACAAAGCGTTGTTTGGGATAACCTTCCATAATACGAACAATTCGTGCAAATTTGGTATGATGATTATTTTGCCCTGTTTTTAGAAGCTGGTTAATACGCTTGAGTTGGCTAAGCAGAAAGACTCCTCTTGGCAGTTCATTAATTCTTGTAAATTCTAATATATAATCATATAGATTCCATTCACTGCTGGACACATAAAAAAACGGATTGGGTGCATCATCTGTAGTATTTCCTTTTGCGAGAAGCTGGTAGTGTTTTACAGATCCATCGAAAGGTTTCCGGCTGCGGGCATTCTGTGTAAACAAGACAAACAACCGTTTACGGAGGTTTGCAGAATGAGATATTAAAAAAGTATCATCTATATCAGAAATAAAACCATATTGTGTTGGATAGGGAATATAAATATTTCCTTTCCCCTGTGCAGCAACAGCTTTGCCGTCATACACCAATTCTACTGTTAATTCATGCCAGCCCTGCTCTAATGGGGGTTCGTCTTTCCACTCAAATTTAAAGAACCCATCCTTATCTGTTTGTGTGGTTAATTTCTTCCCCTGCCATTCTGTTCTAAGTGGTGCACCTGGCATGGGACGAACAAAAAATAAACGTAATAATGCTAATGTATTGGTAATTACGCTTTGCCTGTATCGCTTCCGTGGTAAAGGACTCAAGGCAAAAACGTGTCCGTATATTGCTAACTGGTCTGCATGTCCATACCCATGGTACACTTTTATTGTAATTTCATTTGTTAACCTGAACCAGTTAAAAAAACCTGTTTTTAACTTGCTCCATATTGAAATTTTGTTGGCAGCCATAATCAAAAAGTTAATGCAATAAACATACAACAAAGATCAAAAATGAAATTATTATTCATCATAAATCCAATCTCGGGTGGAAAGGAAAAAACGGATTGGGAAACACAAATCAGGGAATACTTTAAAGAATCCCCACATGCAATGGATTTTTATTTGCTTACCGGCAATAGCGATTCCGCTTCCATTGAACACCATATAAATAGTGTAAATCCAGACAGGGTGGTGGCTGTTGGAGGTGACGGAACGGTAAAAATGCTTGCAGGGTTTTTGAAAGAAAAAAATACATCTCTAGGAATTATTCCGGCAGGTTCCGCAAACGGCATGGCAAAAGAACTGGGTATACCTCAGGATGTAAACATTGCATTGGATGTTGCAGTAAATGGTGAAGAAAAAGCCATTGACCTGATAAAAATCAATAATGATCATTTCTGTATTCACCTAAGCGATATTGGATTAAATGCCATGCTTGTGAAATATTTCGAACAATCAAAAAAAAGAGGCATGTGGAACTATACCAAAGGTTTTGTCAAAACTCTTATAGTGAAACAAAAAATGTATGTTACTATTAAAACAGATACAGAAGTTTACAAACGTAAAGCATACATGGTGGCACTTGCAAATGCCACAAAGTATGGTACAGGTGCTACAATTAACCCCACGGGTGATATAGCGGATGGATTATTTGAAGTGGTGGTGGTAAGAAAAGTTAACCTTCTGGAAGTTTTTAAAGGAGTGGTAACACACAAAGAATTTCATCCAAACAGGATCGAGGTATTTCAAACAAAAACATTAGAACTGAACACTTTAGAGAAAACTTATTTTCAGGTGGATGGCGAATACCTTGGAAAAATAAAAAAATTAACCGCCGAAATTATCCCTAATTGCCTGAAAATAATTTTCCCCAGTAATAGTGAAGACTGAGTAAAAGAATAATGGCACAAATTTTTATCTTATAATAAAAACAATAATTATGGATAAGCTTGAATTAAAAGGAAAATGGAACGAAATAAAGGGCAAAATAAAGCAAACCCATGGCGATTTAACCGATGATGATTTGCGGTATGAAGAAGGGAAAGAAGACGAATTATACGGACGCCTGCAAACTAAGACAGGAAAAACCAAGGATGAAGTAGTCAGTTGGATAAGGTCGCTTGGTTAACAAACTTTTATTTCATTATGATAATAGCTTTTTGTTGTAATTATTACAGGCAAAAAGCTATTTATATTTAATCTACAGAGATGACTATTAAAAGGGCTGACGCCAAATACCCGTTATCCTAATAAAGTAATAAGTTTAAATAAGGTAGATAAGGATCGATTTTTCTACAATGGTTGAAAATATACTGTCAGCTGCCGCAATCTGCACATCCTTGAGAAAGAAATAGAGGCATTGCAAACAGAAAAAGCAATAATAGAGCAGCAACTGAACACCACCGCCATACCATATGAACAATTACAACAATTAAGCACCAGGATCAGCTATTTAACGGAAACAATTGATGCAAAAGAAATGCGGTGGTTACAATTAAGCGAAGTCGTGTAAAAAAATTTATTGTCGATGATGTTTTTAGTTGTACCTTATGGCTGAAATTCACTTCCTTAAAAAAGACACAGGGTTTAAACGGTTCATATTCTTGAAAACCGAATTATTCAGAATTTAAACTACTGTATATGAAAAAATTCAACACTTTTATTCGTGATGAAAGGGTGCAGGAAAAGATCATTTTAGCCATTGTATTTGTGATTATTGTGGCTGTTACTTTATTTACACTCAATAAATAAGGCAAAGTCAATTTTTTAGCTCCAATCCTTTTTATTACCTCATTCGGTTTTCATCGGCGATAATATCAAGGCTTCTGGATTGTGTAAGATTGAAATAACATGACCAGTTGACAAAAAACTGCGGTATACATAATGAATTTGAATTTTAGATATTCTGCAGCCGTGCATTTACTTTTTGCACTATCTCATCAATAGAGATGGTTTTCATGCATTTAAAATGCCCTTGAGGACATTTATGCCTGCCGATTTTTGTGCAAGGCCTGCACCAAAGTTTATGCACCTGTACATCATCATAAGGAGATCTGTTTTGTGCGGACAAATAGTTTCTTCCATAATAAGGTACCATTCCAAAAGAAGGTGTTGTGCTTCCCCAAATTGCAATAACCGGTTTTTTAAAAGAGGCTGCAATATGCATTAATCCTGTATCGTGAGTTATTATCAGTTTGGATCGCCGTACCAGGTCTGCACTTTCGTTGAGTGTGAATCTCCCGCAGGCATTATATATTTTAATAGTATCCACTTTGGCTATTTCGTCTCCCTCTTGTGATTCTTCCTTCCCTCCCAATAAAATTATTGGGTGATTGATCTTCCGGCAAAGCTCCTGCAATTTATACACGGGCAACTTTTTAGTACAATAAGTAGCACCAATAACTATTGCAATATATCCTGCGTGATGCGAAGTAGGAATATCTTTTTCCTGTACCAACTCATTAGGTGGAATAAAGTAATCCATTCCGGCGCCATCATTATACACCCCAAATGGTGCAACTGTTTTCATATAACGGTCAATAATATGTACTTGCGGCATTACATTCCACTTCAGCTTGACAAAAATGAATTTTTCAATGTTTAATTTATTAAAAGAATAAGCAGGGACCTTTAATGCAGATTTTACCCGAAGTGTTCTAAGGTTATGATGCAGATCAATAATGTAATCAAACCTTTCATTTTTTAGTTCATCCATCATAGCACTCCAGTCTTTTTGTAAAACATGAATTTTATCAACATACGGATTATGGTTTATAATTGTCTTAAACCGGGGCTTTATTAAGTAATGAAGTTGAACACCGGGCAATTGCGTTTTTAAGCACCGGATAACCGGAGTCGTTAAAACGATGTCACCAATAGAAGAAAAACGGATGATGAGAAATTTGGCCCCCTGTCCCCCGGTGGGGGAACTTAGGCTCGGCATGACATTATTTTTTGCGATCATCTTATAAATTGCTCCTGCTATTAATACCTAAGAATGGACAAAAGTACAAGAGTGCATAGCAAAGAAAACTTAAGATATTAATGCAGATGACTAAATAATAATCTATCGCTTATTCAACTAATCAGAATAGTTTTTATTTAGGATCTAAGTTCCCCCGCCGGGGGCTACTCAACATATTTCAAATCTTTGCCGAAAGTTTCTTTTGTGAACGCAGCAGCAATAACTGTTATGGTCATAACAATAATACCGGTAATTAACCCTGCAGTTACATAATCAACATAACCCCGCAACCACTTAAATAATAAAATTATCAGCGGCAGGGAACCACGAACCATATTAGGAACTGTGGTGGCTGCAGTTGCCCTAAGGTTTGTACCAAACTGCTCTGCAGCCATTGTAACAAAAATTGCCCAAAAGCCTGTACCAAAACCAAGTCCGGCACATATCCAATACATCTGATCATCAGTGCCCCCATCCTGCAAGAAAAACAATGCTATAAAAATTGCAGTAATAGCATAAAAAATATATAATGCCTTTTTGCGACTCCTTAACCACTGGCTTAATAAGCCAATAAGAATATCTCCTATAGAAATAGCTGCATAAGCATACATAATTGCTTTACCCGGAAAAATATCCTCCTTTATACCCATGTTTTTCCCGAATTGATCGGAAAAAGAAACCAGCACGCCAATTACATACCATGTAGGCAGACCAACCAAAATGCTAAGTGTGTATTTTTTAAACCGACTGCGATTGTTGAAGAACATAAAAAAGTTACCCCGTACCACATCCATTTTTTTCACTTCCTCAAACATGCCTGATTCAAAAACTGATACACGCAGCACCAACAAAAGAAGTCCTAATCCTCCGCCAATATAGTAGCACACCCGCCAATCAAATTGTTTGGAAACAAAATAAGCCACCACAGCACCTGTTAGGCCAATGCCTGCTACCAGAGAAGTACCTATTCCACGTTTTTCTTTTGATAATAATTCTGAAACAAGCGTTATACCGGCACCAAGTTCACCTGCCAGTCCGATTCCTGCAATAAAACGCACCCACGCATATTGTGTGGTATTTGTAACTAAACCATTTGCTATGTTAGCAAGAGAATATAAAATAATAGAACCGAAAAGAACACTCAACCTCCCTCTCTTATCACCCATTATACCCCAGATAATCCCGCCAATAAGCAAGCCAGCCATCTGAACAGAAATGATGTTTTCCCCAACACTGGTTACCTGTTCAGGCGTCAATCCCAGGTCTAACAAACTTTGCTTACGAATAATGCCGAAAAGTAAAAGATCATAGATGTCAACAAAATAACCAAGTGCACCAACAATTACAGGTATAGAAAGAACACCATAGCTTTTGGGGGTCATAGTTATTGCGGAGGTTGAACAGGTTCAGGTTTTTTCTTTGAAAAAAGCACTTTGTACAAAACAGGTAAAGTAGTAAGCAAAATAATGGCTACAGTAATTGCTTCAATATGATCTTTTAAACTAAAATCAAACTGCTTTTCAACCCACGACTGCAAAAAATACCCACCTAACATCATACTGAATACCCACACTATACTCCCGAACAAATTATATAAAATAAAAGTAGGCTTATGCATTTTTACAATGCCTGCTACAATAGGTGCAAATGTGCGAAGGATGGGAAGAAACTTTGCAAGAAAAATCGTAGCTTTTCCGTACTCGTTGTAAAAATCTGTGGCTTTTACGAGGTGCTTGCGGCGAAACAAGAATGATTCTTTTCTTTCATACATTAGCGGGCCTGTCTTATATCCAAACCAGTAGCCGACAAGATTCCCCAGGAAAGATGCAACAATAACTAATAAAATAATAACAATATAGTGGACATTAAAGAATTGTTCAGCCAACTCTTCCATATATATACCGGCAGCAAACAAAAGAGAATCTCCCGGCAGAAAGAAACCAACGAATAAGCCTGTTTCCGCGAATACCACAAACAGTAAAAAATATAATCCTCCATTGTGAATTATCCATTCTATAAATTGTTGAATAAAACCTCTGTCTTCCATTATAAAATATCTGGGTTCTGTTTTTTTATATAAAATCGTACTGTAAATCTGACTATAGACTTCTTTTATTCTCTTATCAGGTAGTATCTATTCTTACAGATTCATCACCCGTTCTGCCATGTTGGTTTACTAAAACAACATCGGGCTCTGTTAATGTATCTGTTTCCTCAAAACGCAATGCTTTTTCGTCATCAAAATCATTTTCCCACCTGGCTATTACACAACTTGCTAATGTATTGCCTATTACATTTACAGAGGTCCGGGCCATATCCATCAACTCGTCTATTCCTAATATTGCCATTATTGGCCAAAGTGGTAAGTTGAAAGAAGCTGCAGTTCCTAACAAAATAACAAGGGATGCCCGCGGTACGCCGGCAACCCCTTTACTGGTAAGCATTAAAGTAAGACCCATTAATATTTGTTCGCCAATTGTTAATGGAATACCTGCAGCTTGTGCAACAAATACTGCGGCAAGGGAAAGGTATAGTGTTGTTCCATCCAAATTAAAAGTATATCCTGTAGGCAAAACAAACGAAACTATTTTTCGCGGTACACCAAACTTCTCCATATTCTCCATTGCTTTGGGCAGCGCTGATTCCGATGAAGTTGTAGCAAATGCAATGGACACTGGTTCGGAAATGGCCTGTATGAATTTTTTTATGGGAATTCTTATTATAAGCGCCACAGGCAAAAGCACAATCAGAATAAACGCTATCAATGTTACGTATAAAGTAATGAGCAACTGTAAAAGGTTAAGTAATATATCTAACCCAAGATGGCCTACTGTTACAGCAATTGCAGCACCTACACCAAATGGAGCAAAATACATTATGATGTTGGTGAATTTAAACATTGTCTCTGCAAGACTTTCTGTAAATTGCAACATAGGCCTGCGCTTGTCTTCTCTTATCATCGCAAGACCAATACCGAAGATGATGCTAAATACTACAATGGGAAGTACATCACCATGATAAATAGATTTTGCAAAATTTTCAGGAAAAATATGCAGAATGGTGTCCTGCCAGGTTGAAGGTTTCGTTTCAGGCAGTTCCTGTTGAAAACCTGCCGGTAATACAATGCCTTTCCCAGCACCGGAAATGTTTATAGCAATCAAGCCAATAGCCAATGCTATGGTGGTAACTACTTCAAAATAAAGAATGGATTTCCACCCCATACGTCCCACTTGCTTGAGGCTGGAGTGTCCGGCTATACCAACCACCAGTGTAGCAAATAATATTGGTGCAATGATGGTTTTAACCAGGCGAAGGAAAATTTTACTGAGTACTGCAAGGTTTTGAGAGAATACAGGAAAATCCAAACCTATTTCAACTCCAACAACCATACTCACTAATATCCACGTTGTCAGCGAACGCTTAAACACTGCATATAAAATAATACTGGCAATAAATATCCAGCGTACAGCCAGAAGAAGTGCTTCTGGAAATACAATTACATTATTCCAGTGAAGCAAGTGCAGAATGGCGACTACAGTGAAAAGAACCAAAGCAATTAATCCGCTCCTTCGTCTAATCATATAATTTTTGTAAGGGCTTCAAAACTAAGAAAAGAAAAATAAGTTTTCGCCACTGAATCATTTATCAAAAATCAATGAGAAAAATATTCACTACCCTTGATAAAAGTTTTTATTCTTATTTATTAGAAATATGTATTTTTTCATAATAATATTACTAATTGATAATTAAAACCAACAACTCATGAGTTTATTCATTAAGAAACCGATAGGTCTTTTAGTAGCGGAAGCTGATGATACGGAAAAAGGTTTAAAGCGAACGCTTGGTGCGGGTAATCTTGTAGCATTAGGAATTGGTGCTATCATTGGTGCCGGCTTATTTGTTCGTACTGCAGCTGCTGCTGCACAACACGCAGGACCTTCTGTAACTATTGGGTTTATTATTGCTGCTATTGGTTGTGCCTTTGCCGGTTTATGTTATGCAGAATTTGCATCCATGATACCAATTGCGGGTAGTGCGTATACCTATTCGTATGCAACCATGGGCGAATTCGTAGCATGGATCATTGGGTGGGATTTGGTTTTGGAATATGGAGTAGGCGCAGCCACAGTAGGTATTGCTTGGAGCGAATATTTCAACAAGCTGCTGGGGATCTTCGGCTTGGGAATACCGTATGAATGGTGCCACTCTCCTTTTGAAAGTTCAATAAATGGTATGCAGGGAATTATGAACGTACCTGCCTTATTCATTATCCTGATACTGACTCTTATTTTAATACGCGGTACTAAAGGGTCTGCATTGGTAAATGCACTAATCGTTATTTTAAAAGTTGCCATTGTAATAATCGTCATTGCCATTGGATGGGCATACATAAGGCCGGAAAATCACACACCATACATTCCCGAACCCACAAAATACACCGACCCAAGGACCAGCCTTACTTATAACTATGGAGGAATAATGGGGATATTAGGCGCTGCAGGAGTTGTGTTTTTTGCATTTATTGGTTTTGATGCTGTTAGTACTGCAGCCCAGGAAGCGAAGAACCCACGGAAAGATATGCCAATAGGCATTTTAGGATCTCTTGTTATTTGTACCATCTTATACATTTTGTTTTCTCATGTATTAACAGGAATTGCCTCTGTAGATGACTTCCGTGATCCAAGTAAAGGGGGTGAAGCATCTGTTGCGTATGCCATAGAAAATATGGACAAAGTTAATCCCGGGAAATACGATTGGCTTTCCAATTTAATTACCGTGGCTATTCTTGCGGGATTTTCATCCGTAATACTTGTCATGCTAATGGGGCAGAGTCGTGTATTTTATTCCATGAGCCGTGATGGTTTGGTACCAAAAGTTTTTTCTGATGTGCATCCAAAACACAGAACACCTTATAAATCTAACTGGATATTTTTTGTATTTGTCGGCGCTTTTGCCGCATTTGTTCCAGGCAATATTGTTGGTGAAATGACGAGCATTGGAACTTTATTTGCATTTATGCTGGTATGTGCCGGTATATGGATTCTGCGTGTGAAAAACCCTGAAATAAAACGAGAATTTAAAACTCCTTTTGTTCCGTTGGTTCCCATTCTTGGAATAATAGTTTGCGGCGCTATGATTTATGGATTGGGCTGGCCCAACTGGTTGCGGTTATTAGTATGGCTTGTAATTGGTTTTATTATTTACTTTGGCTATAGCCGCAGTCATAGTAAAATGCAACGTGGAAGAATGGCTCGTCCAAAAGATCCGATAGATCCATTAAATCCCCTGGAGAATCAATAAATTTAAAAAAATTGAAACCTCGCCATAAGCGGGGTTTTTTATTGTGTAACTGTACCTTTGCAATTCTGAAACAAATTTGCTGATACTTAAATAAGCCCAGTAGAATTGTTAGCGTGAAACCAGTAATGCTTTAACAAATTATCCAAAGTATTCACTTGAAGAGCACAAATGCGTAATCGCAGATGACTTAAACTTTAAACCTTGAACTTTAAATTTTTTCATGGGTAGAATATTTGAAGTAAGGAAGTCAACCATGTTTGCCCGGTGGGATCGCATGGCGAAACAGTTTTCACGGATAGGAAAAGAGATTGCCATTGCGGTGAAGGCCGGAGGACCTGACCCAGGTATAAATCCTGCTCTTAGGCGCTGTATGCAAAATGCCAAAAGTGTAAACATGCCAAAAGACCGTGTGGAAGCAGCAATCAAAAGGGCAATGGGCAAAGAGATGGAGAATTTTGAGGAAATTTTGTACGAGGGTTATGCGCCACATGGTGTTGCTGTTTTAGTGGAAACTGCAACGGATAATCATGTAAGAACTGTGGCTAATGTAAAATCTATTTTCAACAAAGGAGATGGTGCTTTGGGCAACAGCGGCAGCGTGGCTTTTCAGTTTAAAAAAATGGGTGCATTTAAATTAAAACCAGAGGGCATCAATACAGAAGAACTGGAGTTTGAATTGATCGATGCAGGATTAGAAGAAATGGGTGAAGGAACCGCTGATCCCGATAGTAATCGGGATGGTGAGAAGCTGATTGTAATGCGTTGCGCTTTTGGTGAGTTTGGAAACTTACAAAAAGCTTTGGAGGATAAGGATATTACACCTATTAGCGCCGA
>JBHENB010000026.1:0-36256 GCA_046262255.1 Chitinophagaceae bacterium | reverse complement strand
TGCATAACTGACTGGAGTTTCTCGCTAAAGGTGGGGCTACTTTCAGAAATCTTCTGTGTGATGACCTGTATGTTTATGATGACCTGAGTGGTCATGTGTCCTTTTACTTTCCTGTTTATGTAAAAGGCTGTGACCATCCTTATCTTCAATACGATGTTGATGTTCCTGATGCTCCTGGTGGTTTAAATTGTTGATGTGTATGTTTCTGTATTATTAAAGCAGATATAGACACAAATAGACATTATCAATCTCTGCCTGGTCCACCGCTAAAAGATTAGTATACAACCCCAAACAGGATACCATTGCATTTATGGGAGTGATTATGTAGTTTTCGGACATCAATTGTAAATAACTTTAAAATGACCCACCAAAACCTTACACGCTTACTTAATATTGTTTGTGGTTTAATAATCTTAATGTTTACAGCTTGCAAACAAAATCCAGAAACCTTTGCCATCCATTCACCGATTTACCCAACAGGTAGCGAGACAGTTATTTATACACTGAACAGAATAGATGGAGATGTAACTACTGTAGAGCTTTTCGAAACCATTTCCGATGTGAATTCATCAGGAGCACTATCTGGTACTACAGCCGAAGCACTTTTACAAAGTTGGTCTTCTCCTTCTTTTCCTGTGACGTTTACAAAAACTTCTGGTTATGGTACAAATAAATACGTTACTTACAGGTTCAGGGTTGTCGGTAGTGAAAGAACGTATAATCATACCATTAGCTTCGCAACAAGCCCTTATCCTGTTACTGATGCTGCTGTACCTGTCTATGTTGTCGGTGACATTGACAGAATATTAAACTGTGTCTTTGTTCCAGATGAGGATTTGTCATCCGATATGAACTTGTTCTATACACATGTTGCAAGAAATATTGACAGCAGCTTTCACCAGGAAGATTGGATACGCAGATTCCGGCATTCTTATAATTTTTTTATTAACCCGCTCACCGGCGAGGCTGGCGACTTTAATGCCGGAACTTCTCACGTTTACCCTACCAACGATGATAATCTTAGCTTTGCACAAGCCAGAATAATCCTGCACTCAACAAATAAAAGAGATTTCAGTGACGGTCAGTATGTAGGTACAGAATATTTTAATCGTGGAACTATTTTACATGAGACTGGACATTTGTTATATGGAATGGCAGATGAGTATGGAGGTGGAGCTCATTGGCAAAATGATCAGAACCCTAATAACTGGAACTCACTGGCTGGAGCACAAGGCGCTGCATCAGGAGTAGGAAAAACCAATTCGGATGCCGTTCAAATGGGAAGTGATTCATGGTGGAAGCTTTGTAATGGCGATTGCATGATGTTAAGAACTGGCAGAACAATCTTCCCTTATGATAACTCTTGCAAAAATCGCATTTTTCAACGTCTGATTGAAAGGGCAACAGACAACTGGTACACTGAAGCAATAAAATCAAACTTAATGGCCATGAATAAAATTTCTTATCTTAAATTGATATTAACTACAATGTTTTTTTATACGTTTGTTTCTTCGTGTACTAGCCAGTCAAAAGATCCTGACAAGAAGAAAATACAAGATGCTAATCAAACTATAGAAGAGAAAAAGGGGCAATTCAATCCAGGTTTTCAAAACAATACTCAAAGCACTCACATTGCAGTGAAAGTGAATTACGAGAATGGAGTTTTTCAGTTAGCGAACCAAACATTTAGAACGAGGCCGGGAAAATTGCCATATTCAAAAAATGGCGGTGGCGATTTTATTGTAGAAATAAAAGATGCAAGTAACCAGCTAATTGGAAGATATTTTACACAAAACCCCACAACCATTCGTGTTTGCGATGAAGGACAACCACCTGCTATAAAGGTCATCAACAAAGGCTCATTCAATCTGTTGTTGCCAAGTGATCAAAGAATTAATTCAGTGGACTTCATCAGTGGGGGGAAATCTATAGCAAAGCTTAGTATACCTGTAAGCCGTTTAATTGATAGTACAAAGAGGTCAACCCGGATAGACACTATTCAGCGACCTGAATAAAAATCCAGGCTTTATCTAAAGCTGCAGCTAATACATAAACAGCTTTACCAATTATTCAGACTTTTTATGAAATGGATACCGGTTTTTATATTATTCACATGCTCTTCCTGTACCTCTTACTTCTATGTGGTTAGACACGCTGATCGGCTAGACGATTCTGGTAATTCTCCGCTATCGGAAGTGGGTTTTGTTAGAGCTGGTACACTACGTGACAGTTTAATTGGTAAACGTATAGATTATTTATTTGCATCCACCTTCCTTCGGACACAACAAACAGCAAACCCGTTGGCGGAATCGCTTAACAAGCCAGTTCAAATATATAATAAGGACACAACCAACAAGCTAATAGCCGCACTGCAAAGGATTAATGGTAAGAAAGTTCTCATAGTTGGACACTCTGATAATGTGCCAGCTATTGTACTTGGACTGTCCGGGCAATCTGTTCCGGTAATTGGTCACGATGAGTTTGACAATTTATATGTAATAAGGATAAGAAAATTTATTACAGCTTCAAAAAGGTTATGGCACAAGACCTATGGAATACCATCTCCCTGAACTTTCAAAACTTCAACACGAACAAAAAATAATTTGTTTTTAGCTATTCCACTTGCTAATTTATTTTTGAATATTTATCTTTAAGATAGCTTAGAGAAAAATCCCTTACCTCCAAATTACCTTTTCCTGTTACCCTGGCCTTAATTATTCTTTCATTTTCTAAACCTTAAACTTATGCCAGGTATTAACCCAAGGATAATCCTTAAAAAGCTTTGGCCAAAACTACTGCGCCGTAAGAATGTAACACTTGTAATGGAATCTACATACTTTGTTGGTTCTTATTCAAAGATTTTTTTAAAATTGAACGGCTTTACCATCGACGATCTGGAGTTCAAGTTACCCGATGGTGCCAAAGCCGGGGTGATCTCATTATGCCGCGATAGTGAATACGATCCTGCAAAGCCGGATATAATGTTATGTGTCGGTTATGAGCCCGGAACATATGTGTTGCAGGTAATTGACCGGTCAACAAATATTTTAGTTGCAGAAGAAAAGTTCAAGGTAACTACCGATTGGGCAGACAAAAAGGTTGGGCCTTCTCTTTCTTTCACGGGCATAAGTGAAAACCTTGCATTCAATCCTGCATGGGGTGGCGGGCCATCTACACCCCAGAATCTAAACGTTGTACCTGCATCCGGCACCAGGAGAATTGCAATTGCTCTTATTGATACTGCTGATGCAAGATATACAACCGATGCACCAACATTACAAGGGATCAGGGACCGCTGGATGAACGAAGTGATCAACGGCGTGAATATTGGAGGACGCATGGAAAGCGCAAGACAATACTATAGAGAGGTATCCTATAATAATTATGACCTGTCAGCAGATACATTCGGTCCCATTAATATGCCAGACGACTGGGGTGATTATTTTGCGAGTGACGGTGCACCTACAGGCGCCTTTTGGCAACAGGCGGTTACAGCATGTGACGGTACTATAAACTATAACAACTATGATAATTTAATTTTCATTTCTGAACAGTTTACAGACAGTGCGGGAAATACAATGAACGCCTGGCCGTATGGCGGTGCAGGCACTTATACCACGGCGGAAGGCAACAAAAATCTTGGGGTGGTTTCTATGCCAAGAGAATGGGGCGCTGCATTCAGGGCGGATAGAACGGTACGTTCCACTGTTATACATGAGCTTGGCCATAGTCTTGGTTTAGGTGATCAATATACTCCTGATTCCGGGAGGAATACAGGGAATTGGGAACCAATGGACTCAGAAAGTAACCTGCCGCATTTCTCCATTGCACACCGTATGATGTTAGGCTGGGTGCAGGCGCCCTGGTTAAAAACTTACAATTTTGCCAACGGAGGTGGTGTTATAAATGAAACAATTTCCCTAAGTCCTATTGAAGCGGGTGCACCACCTGCGGGAAAACAGGCAGGTATAGAAGTAAGACTTTCAGATGGCTGGAATTACTATGTGGAATACAGATCCGGACAAACAACACACATAGGAGACCGCTCACTGGATACCCCAAACGCAGTGCTGGTGACAGATGTAGATTCTACTCCCGGGGATGCACCTATAAGCCGGCCGCTTATCATTCGTGTCCCTAACGATATTGATGGTGATGGTAGTGTATTAACCAATAACATGGACTATGAAGAAACAGACACTACAGACCCCACCTTCCCTACCGACTTTAAATTAAGTGTTAGTGGTATTACTACTACCAATGCAGATGTAAAAGTTGAATATGGTGTAAACAGCAGGCCCGACCCTGCAATAAGACCATGGCCTGCAAGTTCTGAGCGCCAGTGGCAAAGTCCTGATATTGAAGTACAAAATACAAGGAACCTTGCGGATCCAACAAATTGGTTCAATGTACCATGGGCAGGAAATCCAAATACTATAATTGCAACCGTAAAAAATAATGGTAACCTGGCAGCACCTAATGTACGGGTTGAATTTTTCGTAAAGAATTTCAACGTTGGCGGAGCACCGGAAACACCTCTTGGTTCAAGCACTCAAAACATTGCAGCACTTGGCTCAACAAATTTTACCACTTCGTGGAATCCTCCCGGCAACGGGCACTATTGTGTAATTGTTAGAATCCCGGGATACCTTTCACCTCCTCCAAACCCTGTATTGGAAATGTCCATATTCAACAATATGGCGCAGTCCAATTATACCCGGTTTATATCAGCCACCAGTTCTCCTGCCACAAGGGAAACCACGTTTGTTGAAGTAGGCAATCCTTATGATAAGGCAACTATGGTGTTTATCCGGCCGGGTCAAACCAATCCTTTATACAGAACATATGTAGAGCATACTTTTTTGTTTTTAAAACCTGCTGAAACACGAAAAGTGAAACTGATGTTTGAGTATGATCCAACCAATTTGTACAAAACACCAATATCACTCGGCAAAAAAGAGCATATTGATTACAATAGTTCCCAGGACCGTGAACATGGGCGGGTTAGGGAAATATTGAAGAAATATTCTGCAGAACCAAACAGGGTTGGTGTTGTTGGTTATATTAATAATCCGTCGGAAAAACATCCTCATACGCCATCGCGGTTAAATGGTGTTGATGTTGAAGTAGTAACCGGGCGCAAAACCAGGTTTGAATATTTTTATTATGATAACCATATTGGTGGCCGCGTTGTTGAAGATACACAGGCAAGGTCTCCAATCGGTGTAGGGGAAGGGTCTGTTTTGGTTACTTTCAGGAACGATGAAAATCCCGCTAAGCCACTGGCAGTGTATCAAAAGGCCAGGTTAGAATGGAATGGTGAGTTTGTGCTTAAAGTTCCGGAAGAAGCCATTAGAATCAAATTTAAAAATATGCAGGCGTATTACTTACCCGGTCCAAATTATGGCGACTGTTACAGCGAAATAATAAAGGTTCAGTAATTACTATCAGCACTGCGAAAGATTAGTGATCTGGGAAGATTGCGGAAAGGCAATTATGTACTAACTGAAGTGCTACTATTTTGCTTTTGTTGCGTCGCACTTCAATGATGAGAATGTGTTGCATCGGTTGAATAATATTGTTTGTTTCTTTTTACATTAAAAATCTTTTCTGTTAAGTATTGATCAAAAAGCACACTTCAATCAATAGTCATCCTTCCTTGAGGAGCTGCATGGTCTTTTTTCAGTTTATAAAATGCACCCGTATCCTTGTGCCAGGCAGACATGTTGCGCTACAACAGCTGCAGGTGCGACTAAACGGTTGGGTGCTGTAAAGAGCTTTTCATCAATTTTACTTAACTGTTTTAAAAAACATTTCTCTTAAATCCATACCCTATAAAACTACTAAACTACTACTCCAATTACGTACTCCTTCTGATTGAGCAGCACATATCGTATTCTTGCCAGCAAGTGTTTTGCTATTCTGATAATAGCTTTATTGCGGTCCATTTTTTTACAATATTCTTTATACTTCATCAGCAGTGCCGGATCTTTTCTTACCACATTCCAACTGCTTTCTACCAAAGCAACCCGCAGGTAATAATTACTTCGCCGGGTAATGCCTTTGCTTCGTTTGGTATCTCCACTGTCTTCTGTATCAGGAACCAACCCTGCATAGCTGCTTAAATGATCGAAGCGTTTAAAGCGTTTTATATCCTGCAATTCAAACAAAATAACCGCTGCATTAATTTCTCCTATGCCTGGTATAGTGCGCAGCAGACTGATAGGGTGCTGATAATTTGCTTCTTTACACAGCTTGCGTATAGCCCTGGTGGCTTCTAAAAGCAGCGACCGGGTCTGCAGATAATCTTTAATGTGCAACTGCAGAGCTGTCTGTAAATGTGCATCTCCACCGCAATCCATTTGCTGTAAAGCTGCAATAAATCTTCGGCTCCAGTACCTGCCTTGTTCGTAATTTAAGGGTGCAGTTAATCCGCTAAAATGCAACAACTGCCATATACGGTTTTTACTGCGGGTTTGATTGTTCACTATCCTTTCCCTTGTGCGAACCAGTGTTCGGGCATGTTCCCAAGAGCTGTCCGGTATGTAAATGCTGTTCACTTTACGAGACTGCAGATGATCACACAATTTACGGGCATCTATTTTATCCTGTTTTCGCTTTTTTTCCTTGTCGCCGCTTGGAATATCGGCGGCATTAATGACCAGGCACTGACTGCCAAGACTACTTAACACCCTTTGCATGGTGAACCCACTAAAACCTGCTTCATAACCAATCTTAAAAGTTGCATTGGGGTAACGCCTCTTTAAATGTTTATGTAAAAGAACTGCATCTGCATTCTGAGTAAAATCTTCTAACTCAAACTCACTGTCCTGAATATTTACCCTCCAGCTTTTTTTATGTACATCTACACCACAATAAATAGTAGTGCGTGTAAAATCTAATTGCTTGTTCATAGCTGTTGCTTTTTGGTTAATTGAAATTATTTAACCTCTTTAGCAAGTGCTATCTCATACATGAGACCTTGTGCTGCAACAATTGTATGCGGCTTTTTGTTATAAAACGCAATTTATTTTATAATTACAAACCACTAAACTTGTTTGATCCATATGGTATTTATGCTTACGGTGATTGTTATCCCGCTAAAGTAGATGGCGGTTCTAAAATGGGTGTGCCAGGTATCCCGTAGCATGGAAAAATGGGAAACCGGGTTACCAGTAAATTGATGCAAGCACCATTTCTGCACAATCGGTAGCCACAGCAGTAACTACTTCACCAATGGCTTTGATTTCATCTCTTGTTCTAAATTAAAATTTTATTAATTTCAAAATACTTTTTCACTTGATCACGAATTTAAATTAAAATCATGTCATTAGAAAACGCAAAACAGCTTGTTCAACAATTAAGTGTAAATGAGTATTTACGCGATGAATTTTTGCAACGTAAATCTGCAGGATTTGAAACAGTTGCAGCCGAAAAAGGGTCTCCTTGTACCAAAGAAGAATTCAAGATTGCAATAAAGCAACAAAAAAAGTTGCTGTTAGAGCTTATTGAATAAGATAGGCTTCATATCAATAATTCAAAAGTTGTAAATGTGCTCGCGCTAAAAAAAATCTGTATTTATTTGCAAAACTTGAAGGTGTTGTGTAAGTTTATGGTGGTACATTTCTTCACCTCAAAAACAACTGCTCATGATTATTGCACAATTTAACACAGACCCAGTTTTAATTGAACTGGCAAGTAAACACCATGCGTGGCATACGCCTGGCGGGTCTCACGGATTTCCCGGTAGAATTAATCCTGCAGGCAGTGCCGGTGCTGGAATTGAATTCTTTCAGTTCCATCATGATCTGATGAATCAGTTTTTAACCTGGAATACTTCTCATGGTACTCCAATTCCAGCTAGTCTTCTTGTTGCTTGGACCTCTGTTCCCTCCTTTTTAAAAGTTGCAGCATTTGGATGGAATACAACACGTTCAAACGCGGAAAATCGAATTAAGACAAATTCGCCAGCTTTTGCCAATGACGATGAGCTTGGAATTTTTGTAGAAAGCACCATTCACAATTGGATTCATGGTGCAACTGCAACATGGTTAAATTCCGATGCAGACCCCTCAAATGACGACAGTTTTATAGGCGGCTTCCACTCTCCTCAAAGTTCATATTTCTATCAAATTCATGGTTTAATGGATCTTTATTGGAATCGCTTCCTACATCCCAAACCAATAATTTCTGATGTTGGAGTTCACAAACGTTTGGTAAAGGAACTTGTAAAAGAACATATAAAAGATATAAAGGAATTTAAAGAAAATGTAAAAGAGATAAAGGAAAAAGAAGGAAAGGAGTTTGGGAAAGAGTTTAAAGAAAAGGATAAAGATATCGTTGAAGGTGGTGGTGGTAAACACTTTTTAGAAGGTGGCGGTAAAAACTTTGCAGAAGGTATTGATCCTCGTGATCCTCGGAAAATGTTGGAAGATCATACCGTTCGTTTGATGAATGACAGAATATCTAAAATGGAATGGCAGAAAGACAATAAGAAGTTGTTTATACGTCCTGCACAACGTCCTAATGTTGGCAAAGGAATCAGAAAGAAAAGAGGTGATAATAAATGATTGTCTGTTTTCTCAGGGACAGGAATATAGAAGCATCAAAGTGGCTGATTCAAAGAGCCACTTTGATCTTTATAGAAGATTTAATAACTGAAGGGTGGATTATCAACAGTCTGGATTTCGATAATGGCCTTGCAATTGCGTCTGGAAAGCCAATACCAATAAAAAACATTAGGGGCATTATAAATTTCATTCCTGGCATTCAAGAGAATGATTTAGATCAAATAAATCAAGAAGATCGTTTATACGCAGTACAGGAACTGAATGCCTTTTTTACATACTTCCTCTATCAGATAAACGTTCCTGTAATTAATAGCCTTGTGCCGAGAACAAACTCCAAAACCTTTAGGAGGATTGAAGAGATTATTATCCAATGTCATATTTTAGGCATCCCAGTTAAGGAACGAAACTATTTATCTAAATCTTATCAACCTTTGCATGGGCCACATCAAGAAACCAGTTCCGTGTTTATTGTGGGAAATGAATATTTAGGCGAAAAAGAAGTAATCTCCAAACAAAAAATCGTTGCGCTTTCCAGGTGGCTGGGTGTTGACTTTATAGAGGTAATTTTTGTTAAGGAAAATTCTGACTATTTTTTTCAGCATGTTAATTACCTGCCTGACTTTTCAAATACATCCATTATGGAACGTATTTTCCATTTTTTAAATTCAACTAATTAGCATGGTTGTATTATACGGCTTACCCGAGGATCCACCCATAATGAAAGTATACGAACAGCTATTGATAGATAGTGCAGATGTTCTGTTTCTCGATCAACGCAATGTACAAGATTACTCATTCGATTTATCCGTTTCGGCAAGATTTTCGGGTGAAATATCTTACAAGGGGAAATTGCTTATTAACATCAAAGACGTTACTGGTCTTTACTTTCGACCATATGATTTTACACAATTTGAGGACTTTGGTACTGATATAACAACGGACGAACAATTGAAGGGTGCAACATTTTTTGAATATTTATTAATGACGTGGGCAGAGTTATTTCAAGGAGCTATAATAAACCGCCCATCTGCAATGCACTCAAACCACTCCAAACCATTCCAGGCTGAATTGATTCGGCAATCGGATCTTTTAGTACCTGAAACTCTGTTGACCACTGATCCGAAGGCCGTTTTAGAGTTTCATAAAAGACATGGAAGAATTATATATAAATCAATAAGTAGCCAAAGGAGTATAGTTGCTGAATTTGAAACAGAAGATTTAGCCAATGTTACAAGCTGCATAACTCAATTTCAACAATTCATAAATGGAACTGATTACCGTATACATGTAATTGGCAATAAGGTATTCCCAGCCAAAATAATCTGCGAAGAAAAAGATTATCGTTATGCAAATAATACTGAAATAGAAGAAGCTGAACTTCCATTTGATCTTCAGGAAAAATGTATAGCCCTAACGCACCATTTAGGACTTAACTTTTCTGGTATAGATTTGAGAAGAACTGAAAACGATGACTGGTTCTGTTTTGAGGTAAATCCTTCCCCGGGTTATTCATATTATCAAAATTATACTGGTCAACCGATTGCTGAGGCAGTTGCTGCATTTTTGCTGCAGTAATAATTAATAATCAATGCCGGCCAGACACGTTTGTAACTCAGGATAAATTCCAAATAGCCGTTGGACTGTTACAGGATTAGCATCATGGCCTCCTACGGAAAAATATTCCGTTCGAATAGATGAGATTACTCTTATATTTAAAAACCCAAAGAACTTTCGCTATGGCCGGAATTCAAAAAACAAAACATATTACACCTGGTGCCTGGAGGACTGTAGAAAGTGGTTGGAATGTTCAGTTTTGGATGACTTTTTTTATGCCAAAGGGCGCCAAAATTAAAGTTAGAAACGGAGGTGGATGGCCAGCGGGATGGGATAGTCAAAAGCAAACACTTGATGGCGTCAACGTTAAGGTGCTTAAGGTAACTGGTTCAAGCATAGTTTATTCCCGGGTGCAAGTCTATGTTCAACATGCGGTAGACGTTACTTATATCTATTATACAGGCCCCTATGACGGGTTAACGTTACCGCAATAAACTACATGATGCAAAAGGATATGAACTAAATGACTTAAAAGATGCTGAAACATTAAGTTAAGCCGTTTTGCAGCTTAGCGTCCTTAGACGCACTCTATTCAATCTTATTAAACTGCAAATGCACGTCCGCTGTTTACATTAAATCCTACAATTTGTTTTTTATTATTTCGCCTTACCATCAGGTGATTCATCCACCAGAAGCTACTTAACAAATGATCTGAGCCTGCGAGGGTTAGTTTTTGGAGTCCCCGCCGTGTCTACTTTCGGGTCCTGTGCGCCCAACCAGTGACACGGCGGTTCAATGAACACGAAGTCAATCACGCCGTGTCCTGCGACACACAATCCCATTTAAGAAGAGACACGGCTGTAACCAAGGAATACTTGTATTTACGAAATCAGTACAATATTTTAATAAGTAATGTAGTTGTGCATCAGCCACCTTGTGTTGTGTGCAGGCTGTTCTTTAGAAACCTTGTATTCTCTTAAACGTTGTGTAACTCTGTTACTTATGTTCACTTTTGGAAGCATTGCCTGTTGCCCTACATTAAATCTTCTAAAAACTTCCTCTGCGGGAGATTTTGAACTATTGTCAACCTCATCAATTAATTTCCAATATTTTTCTAAGAAATCGTTTTTTTCAACTTCATAAAAGGTTTCGCTCCAGTCTATCTTATTATCTGGAAATTTATCTTGAATGATTTTTGCAAGACGATATAATAGGTCTTCAGCCGCTGTTGTGGAAAGCACTGTTAGCGGCATTTGGTTAGAATCTTTTACCAAACGATAACCCCATCAGAGGGAACACAAAGGAGTTATTGAATATGGGAGTAAAATTTACACGAAATAGATTGTTCTTTTTTGTATGACGTCTATAACCCATACTTGGGACAAAGTTTATCCGCTCTATCTTATCAGACTTTTTTTCATCGCTTATAAGATATGTCACTCCAAATCCAGTTTCAATGAAAGAATTCTCATTCTTAGTTTTGATAAGGTAATTGATGCCTGCGGGAACACTTACTCCTACCATCGGTACTATGCCTACTCCCATCCGAAATCCAATTCCTGACTGTTTACTCAATTGCCTCTCGTAATTGAGGGAAGTCACTATTCCATTGCCACCGATTTCAAGGTAGAAATCATTTTGCTTAAATCCATTTTGTGCCATTAGTGATGTAATAAAGGTGGATGTAAAGAATAGCAATGATATTTTCTTATTATTCATTGTGAAATTTATGTGTTGCCGCTAACGGAAAACGGCTTTCAGCAGTATGGTATTTGAAAAACTGCAGTTTCAGCCTTTGTTCCGTAGCTCACTAAAGATACAAGACGAGAACATTTTCAAAAGCCCATATTGCTGAAAACTGATGTTAGGCTGGTTATTCAGTTGGATACTCTTGTATTTGCTACGATGAAAGAACTGATAAAGGATAAAGAACCACAAAAAAACAATTGGGATAATAAATAAAGAGAAGTTAAACATATGTATGGATACTGAAACCATCTTCATTTTCAAGCCAAATAAAGCAAGGCGTTGAAACCAAGTTACCTGAATTTACCATTGGAATTTGCATCTGATTATGGCATTGTAGTTCAACTTTTTAAAAAGCTCATATGGTGGTTTGATCACACTTGCATTTCGTCACAGCGGATATGTTCTTTTGAAAAAGATCTGAAGCTTCTCTTACAACCAAAATGAATGAGATGTTATCTACCTTCGCTTCGCAAACCAAAGTGATATGAGAAACATTTTGATAAACCTCTTGCTTTTTGTAACCATTGTTGCACATGCACAAGATTTCACCGTACAAAGTTTACAAAGCCAATCTGGTCGTGAAATCAAGCACGATGCAGTCGACACGATTCAGATGGTGTGGCGCAAGGGTGGCATTTTCAGCGTTAACCTTTCACAAGCCTCACTGAGCAACTGGACGGGTGGTGATGAATTTTCGCTTTCGCAAAATACATTGCTGAGCCTGTATGCCTTTTATAAAAAAGACCGGTACATTTGGGACAATACACTGGATTTTAATTATGGTTTTGTGCAAACCACCAGTCTGGGTAGGCGTAAAAACGACGATCGTCTCGACCTGTTGTCCAAGTACGGGTATGCCATTGCACCTAAATGGAACATCGCCGCATTGGGAAATTTCCGCACACAATTTTTTAAAGGGTATACATATACCGACAACATTAGAACGCTCGCCTCCAGTTTTTTTTCCCCGGCATACTTGTTGGTTGGTGTTGGATTTGATCACAAACCGACCCCAAATTTTTCCATTTACCTGTCGCCGCTTACGGCGCGGTGGACGTTTGTGCAAAACGATTCTTTGTCGGCAAAAGGGAAATATGGCGTAACACCCGGTAAAAAAGTAAAGACGGAACTTGGTGCGTTTGTAAGCGCGACGTATTTAAAAACTTTCAGTCAAGTGCTGGCTTACAAAGGCCGCTTAGATCTGTTCTCCAACTACAAGCACAATCCGCAAAACGTAGATTTGTACATGACCAACTTACTTTCCATCAAGTTTACCAAAGTGCTGGCTGCTACCTGGAATGTGGATCTGATTTATGATGACGACGTGCGGTTTTTTGGACCGACGAAAAATTCACCTGCGTTGCAGTTGAAATCCATAGTGGGTATTGGCTTGCTGGTGAAGATGGGCAATAGCAAAGGCTAGTGAGTTCTCTTCTAAAGAGGATTTTAAAAAGAGGTTTTGAAAAGTTTGCGCTTAACTCATAAATATACAATATAGCTGGCACAAACTGTTCCTGATAATCAAGCGGTTTTTGTGCCAGATCTTGTTCTCTTTATACACTATGGATATTCATATAAAGTATGTTCACACCCATCTTGCCCAGCCGAGTCTCATAGCTTATGTCTCGTCCTAAAATAAGTTTACAAGTTTTAGATAATCCTGATTAGCGTTTACATTTTAATGTTAAACAAAGAACTGATGTTGAAGTTAGCTGGTAATAGCTTTTTTGACAAATTTTGTCACTGCACTATTGATGCGGTCTTTCCGGCAATGTCACAACAGGAATATCATTATCAACATGACGAGGAGTATTAAGGTGCAGCCACAAACTTTCTCAGCACAAAGTCCATTAAGCTTTTAATTTCCTCATTACATAAATTTCCAATGCTGCCTTCATGTGAATGGTTTAACTGCGTAAAGTTGTAGTGGAATTCACCTTTCTCTATTTGATTGCCTATTTGTTGATAAGCTTCCCGAAATGGAACTCCTTTATTTACAAGTTCATTTACAGCTTCCACACTAAACAGGTATTTATATTTTTCACCTTTTAGAATATCTTCCCTTACCTGGATATTGGATAACATTAAATGACTCATCTGCAGGCAGGCTTTTAGATCTTCAATAGCAGGAAAAAGAATTTCTTTTGTTAATTGTAAATCCCGGTGATAGCCGGAGGGCAAATTGGTTAGAAGCAATGTAAGTTGGTTTGGAACCGCCTGAATACTGTTGCATTTTGCTCTTATAAGCTCAAAAACATCAGGGTTTTTTTTATGGGGCATAATGCTGCTGCCGGTTGTAAGCTCCGGAGGGAAAGAAATAAAATCAAAATTCTGGTTAAGATATAAACAACAATCCATGGACAACTTGCTGAGAGTTGCGGCAATACAGCTTAGTGCCATGGAAACAACCTTTTCTGTTTTTCCACGGCTCATTTGTGCATAAACAGAATTAAAATTCAAGGTGGAAAAATGCAGCAGTTTTGTAGTTAATATACGGTTAAGCGGCAATGATGTTCCATAACCTGCACCGCTGCCTAAAGGATTTTTATTTGTAATTGCATAAACAGCTGCCAGCATTTCTAAATCATCAATAAGACTTTCAGCATAAGCACCAAACCATAAACCGAACGAAGAAGGCATTGCTATTTGTAAATGTGTATAGCCGGGTAAAAGGTGCTCTTTGTACTTATCGCTTTGAGTGATAAGGAGATCAAATAGCTCCTTTACATCATTTTTAATAGTTAATATCTCTGCCCTTAAATACAATTTAATGTCCACTGCAACCTGGTCATTACGGCTGCGTCCGCTATGAATTTTTTTCCCTGCTTCGTCAATACGCTTTGTCAGCAATATCTCTATCTGTGAATGAACATCTTCAACATCGCTTTCAATTTTAAACTGCCCGTTTTCAATTTCCCCGAGTATTTGTTCTAATCCCTTAATCACTATCTCAGTTTCTTCTTTGCTCAACAAGCCAACTTCTGCAAGCATTTTTACATGCGCTATAGAGCCTTCCACGTCATACTTTGCTAACAGAATATCGAAATCTTTATCTCTTCCTACAGTGAATTTGTCAATCAGTTCCAAAATGGTAGTATTTTCTTTTTGCCAGAGTTTCATATTAGTTACCAGTTAATGGTGGCCAGTTGCCAGTTTATTGATTGGTATTGAAATTTTCCTCCACCCATTGAATGAATTTATTTATTCTCTTACTTAATGTATCATATTCTTGTTTTATCTCATTGTAAAAAGTTTCATCAGTTAATGATTCTGTGTCATACAAAAAATCCAGATGCAAAATAGTTTCATCACATTCTGACTGGGCAAAAACCAAATAACGAATAAATTCTGCTTTGTATCTTCTTCTACCATATCCTTCAACTATAGCCGTTGTTACACCTTTTGAGGAACGCCGGATTTGACTTCCTTCTTCAAATAATTCGAATTTTGGTAATTTTAAACTTATTTTATGAATTCGGGTTGCAAGTGCTTTCGAGGTTTTAAAAAATTCCAGATCCTTATAACTTTTCATATTTAAGATTTACCAGCAACCTGAAACTGACAACCGGTATCTATTCTAAAACTTGATTTAGCAATCGGATGTAAATATTAATTCCATCTTTTATCTCCTCAAGAAAAATATATTCATCAGCAATATGGCTTCTTGCCGAATCACCGGGGCCCATTTTCAATGTGGGCAAAGGTATCAACGCCTTATCGGATGTAGTGGGTGACCCGTAATAACTTCTGTTTAGTTTTAAACCTGCCTTCACTAACGGATGTTCTAAAGGAATAAATGTTGAACGCAATCGCATGCTTCTTGGATTTACCTGGCTTTGTAAATTAGTTTTAAGTATTTTAAGAATTTCCTCGTGTGAATATAATTCGTTGATCCGGACGTCAATAACAAACCTGCATTCCCCGGGAATTACATTATGTAATTTATTTTCTGTTTCAATAGTAGTTACACTCATTGTAACCGGTCCTAATAAATCAGATACTCTTTCAAAACCATTATTTTTTATCCAATGGATATCGTCCATTGCTTTATATATAGCATTTTCACCAGCCAACCCTTGCCCTCCCGAAAGGAAGCGATAGGCTTGTGCTGCATGTCCGGCTGTGCCTTGCGAAATACAATCAATAACAATAAGGCCCTTTTCTGCTATCGCCATTTGCATTCCGGTTGGTTCGCCTACAATAGCCCCCGATCCCTCAAAAGGGTGCAACTTGTCCCCTGCTATTGCTTCAGGGAAAAACTTAGATTGCAATAGTGCCTCAATTCCATTGGTTCCTGATATTTCTTCTTCAGCCGTAGCTGCGAGTACAAGATTATATTTTAAGTTCTGCTCCTCGTAGAAATATAAAAATGCTGCAATTAAAGAAACCAGTGCACCGCCTGCATCATTGCTTCCTAATCCATATAATTTTCCATTTTCAATTATGGGCGAAAAGGGGTTTTTAATGTATTGTGGATTGGGTCTTACAGTATCATGATGTGAATTGAGCAGGATGGTTGGTTTTGAAGAATCAAAATATCTGTTCAGGGAAAAAACATTATTACTGATCCTGGTTGTTTCCAAACCTTTTACAGCTAAAAATCGACTGATAATGCCTGCTGACTGGTCTTCCTCCTTACTGAAAGATGGTGTGGCAATTAACTCTTTTAATAATTCAATTGCGTCTTGCTGCAACGTATGTAAATCACGGTTACCCATTCATGACGGTTGTCCCTGAAATTCCTGCAATTAAGTCGTTCAAATTTTCTGCTTTGCCAATCACTACCTTTTTTACGCCACCATTCAATGCCGCAAAAGCATTATCAATTTTCGGTATCATGCCAGAGGAAATGATTTGTTTTTCTTTTAGTACTTTATAAGACGTTGGGTTTAATTGTTTGATAGCAGAAGTATCATCATTTATATCCCCCAACACACCATTTTTTTCAAATAAATAGATTAACTGTACATGAAAAGATGCACTTAACGCCTTTGCAACTTCCTGTGCAATAGTATCTGCGTTGGTATTCAAGAGTTGTCCCTGCTTATTGTGTGTTATAGGTGCAATAACTAAAGAAAATTTTTGCTTAAGCAGGCCTTGAATCAATGGAACATTAATAACATCTATATCTCCTGCAAATCCATAGTCGTATCCGGAAGAATGGGATATTCTTGTATGCGCTAAAATTGCATTCCCATCTGCACCCGTTAACCCAATAGAATTGCAGCCATGTGCCTGCAACCGGGCAACAATATTTTTATTAATGTATCCAGCATAAACCATTGTAACAATCTTCAATGTTTCCTCATCAGTAATTCTTCTGCCGTTAATTATTTTTTGAGGGATATTTAATTGCTCAGCAAGTTTAGTTGCTAACTTTCCGCCACCATGCACTAATATTTTGTGGGTGGAAATAGCAGCAAATTTGTTTAAAAAGCTATTGAGCTTTTCTTCATCATCAATTACGTTCCCACCAATTTTTATTACATACAATTTCCCCCCATCCCCTAAAGGGGAGCTTTGAACCTTTTTAATAATTTCATCAATTTGTTTTAAGACTACATTACTATTCTTATAAACTTCTTCGTTATTGAAACGTATAACAGTTAAGCCTAAAGCTTTCAATTGTTCTTCCCTTGCTTTGTCATATTGTTTTACTTCTTCCATGTCATGTACATCGCCATCAATTTCTATTACTAATTTTAATTGATGACAATAAAAATCTGCTATAAAGGTTCCAATAGGATGTTGTCTTCTGAACTTTACTTTCCACTCATTAATATGTATATGCTTCCAGATTATTCTTTCAGCAGAAGTCATGTCCTTTCGCAATTCTTCAGCCCTTTTAAAAATTAACGGACCGGCACCATAAAACATATTTTCTCTCATGACTACTCTAATAAGAGCATCTTTTATAACACCCCTTTAGGGGATGGGGGCAACATCTCACTTAGTACTGCTTGTACCGCCCAAACCCTGTTTGCGGCCTGTTGGGTGATTATACTATTCGGCCCATCCAGAATTTCATCGCTCAGCTCCACATTTCTTCTGACAGGTAAACAGTGCATCACTTTTGCATTATTTGTTATTTGCAGTTTCCTGTTGGTCAGCATCCAGTTCTTATCATCACACAAAATTTTGCCATAATCCTTATAACTGCTCCAGTTTTTTATATATACAAAATCTGCATCTTTCAAAGCTTCCTCCTGATTCGTAGTAATCATTGCACTTTTTGTAAATTCTTCTGCCAGGTCATATCCTTCAGGGTGTGTAATTACGAAATTCGATTCTCCCCATGCATTCACCCACTGCGCAAAACTATTTGAAACACACTGCGGCAGCGGTTTTACATGCGGCGCCCAGGACAAAACAATTTTGAGGCCCTTAACCCCGCTTTTAGAGGATGGAGGTATTTGCTCTTTAATGGTTAAAATATCCGTCAAACTTTGTAGTGGATGCAGCGTTGCACTCTCCAAACTTATAACCGGTATTCCTGCATACATCACAAATTGATTTATAAACAACTCACTGTAATCATCTTCACGATTTTTTAAAGAAGGAAAAGTGCGTATGGCAAGAATATCAAAATATTTCCCAAACACCGGCGCTGCATCTTTCACATGCTCGACCGCAGAGCCGTTCATTACGACACCTTCTTCAAACTCCAGTGCCCAACCCTCTTGCCCCACATTAAAAATAATTGCTTCCATTCCCAGGTTTTGAGCAGCAATTTGTGTACTCAAACGCGTTCGCATACTCGGGTTCAAAAACAAACAACCAATACGTTTGTTAGCCCCCAACAAATTATCCTTAAAGGGTTCAGATTTGTATGCCTGCGCTTTCCGAACTAACCCATTTATATCCGGTACATCATCAACAGAAATAAATTGTTTCAAATTTTAGTAGTTGATTTTATGTTTATGAACGATTGTACTGCTACCTGCCTACCGGCAGGCAGGTTAAGCTTTTGTTCCCGCAATGCGGGACTCATGTACATTTTGTTCAACACCCAGTTCGTTAATTGTCTTCTTTAACCTCATTAAAAATTCATCTATTTCGTTTTTGGATATTGAAAGAGAAGGTAAAAGCCTGATGATATTTGGCTTTGCTTCCCCGGAAAAAACATGTTGTTGGTACAGCAGGTTTTTTCTTAAATCCTTCAGCTCTTCCGGCACATCAAATCCAATCATTAATCCTTCGCCACGCACATTTTGTAATTCAGTAATCATTTTAAGCTTACTCATTAAATACATACCCATCTGCATTGCATTTTCAATCAAAATGTCCTGTTCTATTACTTCCAGCACTGCAAGCGCGGCTGCACATGCAAGATGGTTGCCTCCAAAAGTAGTCCCCAGCATTAAATGTTTTGGCTTAATGTGCGGTGCAATAATAATCCCACCCACCGGAAATCCATTACCCATACCCTTTGCCATTGTATATATGTCGGCATCAACATTTGCATGATCCAGCGAAAAGAACTTTCCACTTCTTCCATAGCCACATTGAACTTCATCGGCAATAAAAACAGCATTATGTTCATTGCATAAGTTTCTGAGGAGCTGTAAAAAATTTTCATTCGCTATATTAATACCGCCAACTCCCTGTATCCCTTCAATAATAACAGATGATATTTCGCTGCCATTATTTTCAAAACATTTTTTTAGTGCTGCTTCATCATTAAAAGGAAGGAAAACAATATTGTCGGTTTCATTCACCGGCGCAACAATATCACGGTTATCTGAAGCAGCTACTGCCAGTGAAGTTCTTCCATGAAATGCCTTTTTAAAGGCAATTACCTTTTTCCTATTATTATAAAAAGAGGCAAGCTTCAATGCATTTTCATTGGCTTCCGCACCGCTGTTTACCAGGAACAACTGATAATTTTGTTTGCCACTTACCCTCCCCAGCTTGTCTGCTAATTGCTGCTGAATGGGAATTTTTATTGAGTTAGAATAGAAAGCAATTTCATGGAGCTGATCCTCAATTCTTTTTATCCAATGCGGATGCGAATGTCCAATGCTTATCACAGCATGACCACCGTACATATCTAAATACTTTACGTCATTGTTATCCCATAAATAAGAGCCTTCTGCCCTTATTATAGTAATGTCGTTTATTGGATAAACATCAAAGAGTTTACCTCCTGTTCCCCTGAGGGGGAAACTTCGGTTATTTGTTTTGCTTAAATTTTTGTTGGTCATTTTTAACTCCAAAAAATTGACTGCTGTTTACTCCCTTTGGGGGATGGGGGTTTAAAACCCAACTGCCTTTAATTTCAATCCGGCACATTCATCAAAGCCAAACATCAGGTTCATATTTTGAACAGCCTGACCACTGGCGCCCTTTAATAAATTGTCGATAGCTGAATGTACAACTAAAGTGTCTTCAACCTTCTCCAATTGTATTACACATTTATTGGTATTGATTACCTGCTTTAAAGAAACAGGCTCGCTACTTATAATGGTAAAAGGGCAATCACTATAAAAATCATTGTATGCTGTTGAAATTTCTTCTAAATTTTTCTCACACTTTAATTGAGATGTAATGAAAATACCTCTTGTAAAATCACCCCTCCATGGAACAAACCTCACCCCCGACCCCTCTCCTGAAGGAGAGGGGGGGAATGTATTTTGGAATTGATGCAATGATTGCTGTACTTCACCCAGATGCTGGTGCGTTAATGTTTTATATGGTTGAATATTATTAGCCCGCCAGGAGAAATGGGAGGTGGCAGATAAGCTTTGCCCGGCACCGGTAGAACCAGTAATGCCGGTTGAGTAAACATCTTTCAATAATTTGGCCTTTGCTAATGGCAACAACCCTAATTGAATGCATGTGGCGAAACAACCCGGATTAGAAATACTATCAGCTGATTTTATTTGTTCTTTATTTAGCTCTGGTAAGCCATATACAAATTTCCGATTGCCGATTGCAGATTTTGAATGGAGGCGAAAATCTTGTGTCAGGTCAATGATTTTTATCTTGCCATTAACCTCATTTTCACTTAAAAATTTCTTTGCCTCTCCGGGCCCGACACATAAAAATAAAACGTCTATCCCCCCATCTCCTAAAAAGATACGTATATCATCACTAAAAATTAAATCAGTTTCGCCAATTAAATCCTGATGAATGGAGGCGACTGCATTGCCTGCATTACTGCGGCTATGAATAAAAGAAACAGCTACATACGGGTGGCGAATAAGCAAACGTATCAATTCTCCACCGGTATATCCTGCAGCACCAATAATTCCTGCTTTGATACCCCCATCCCCTCCAGCTTGCAGGGATCTTTGAATTTTTTTATTTATTCTTTCTGACATAAAATTATTCAGATTTAATTCTGTCGTCAATGGTTGATGGTTGCGAACACAGCAGGAACTCAAGGTCTTGGGATGTTTTATTTGAAATTCTGTGACTAGTACCTGGCAAAATATGTAATCCTTCTCCGCTGATCAATTCAATTTGTTCTGCATCCATCTCGAATGTTGCAACACCTTTTAGAATATAAAAAAACTGCTGAGCATCTTTATGGTAATGTTTGACTTCCAATGAACCAGCAGGCATTCTTTCCTCTTTTACAGACAACTTTGCATTTTCTACAAATGTCCATCCGTCGCAATCATCTCCCCATTTATAATGGTTTAAAGGATAAAGTTTACATACCGGTTTAATCATTATTGGTTTCTGCATTTTGTTTTACTGAATTATATATCATTGTCTGGTTACCAAAAATTTTACTAAATCCTCTTACATCTTCACCGCTCCAGCCGGTATTCATTTCTCCATATTTACCAACCTGACTGCTCATAAGATCAAACGGCGACTCCACACCTGTAATTTGAAATCGATACGGCATCAATTGAACGAACACATCGCCCGTTACATGTTGTTGTGAGCTTTCAAAATAAGCTTCAATGTCCCTCATTACCGGATCAAGAATCTGGCCTTCATGAAGCCAATTACCGTAAAACTGCGATAACTGGTCTTTCCAGTTTAATTGCCATTTGGTGAGCACATGTTTTTCCAATGCGTGATGTGCTTTTAATATTACCATGGGTGCTGCTGCTTCAAAACCTACCCGGCCTTTTATGCCAATGATTGTATCGCCAATGTGAATATCCCTTCCTATACCATATGGGGCAGCAATTGTTTGTATAAATTGAATTGCTGCACTTGGGTGTTGAAACACATTATCATTTACAGCAACTACCTCACCTTTTTTGAAACTTAACTTTATCTCTTCGCTGCCGTTTTTGCTCACCTGCGTTGGCCATGCCTCTTCCGGCAACATACCTTTTGATGCTAAGGTTTCTTTACCTCCAATACTTGTTCCCCACAAACCCTTGTTAATAGAATAAACAGATTTTTCAAAACCTGCCTGCCGGTCAGGCAGGTTCATTTTAACGCCTTTACTCTTTAAATAGGTAATCTCCTCTTCGCGGCTAAGTTTTAAATCCCGGATGGGAGTAATAATTTCAATTCCCGGAATTTTAATATGAAAAATCATATCGAAACGTACCTGGTCGTTGCCGGCGCCTGTACTGCCATGAGCAACAGCATCTGCATTTATTTTTTTTACATGTTCAGCAATATGCAGCGCCTGGCTTAAACGTTCTGCGCTTACACTTAACGGATAAGTATTATTCTTTAAAACATTACCATAAATCAGGTATTTTATAATCCTGTTATAATAACTTTCAACTGCATTTACAGAAGTGTGAGAAGTTGCACCCAATGTATATGCATGTTGTTCTATTTCCTTTAATTCGTTGTCATTGAAACCACCAGTGTTGATTGTTATGCTGTGTACTTCATAATGCTTTTCAACAGTCAAATATTTTACACAATAAGAAGTATCCAGCCCGCCGCTAAAGCCAAGCACAACCTTTTTAGCCATCAGAATGATTTAAAAATTAAATAAATACTGTAAAATAGACTTTGGCTTTATTGCAGTGCCGGCTGCTGCTTCTTTTTTCTTAAGTACTTTAAGAAATTTCAATTGCTTAATACGTAATAAACGTTCATATACCTTCTCTTTTTGTTGAAAATGTTCCTGGGTTTCCTGTGGCTCGTAGTGATCTTTGGGATCGTACAGCATTCCTGTACATAAGCAATTTTTTCGTTCTTTGCTCATTAAAATATCATAGTTCACGCAGCTTTTACAACCTGCCCAAAAAGCCTCGTCTTGTGTAAGCTCGGAATAAGTAACAGGCTCATACCCAAGATCGCTGTTGATTTTCATTACAGCCAGTCCCGTAGTTAATCCAAAGATTTTAGCATTGGGGTATTTTACACGGCTTAATTGAAATACCTTTTGTTTAATGGCTTTTGCAACTCCGCTTTTGCGAAAAGCGGGTGCAACAATTAATCCTGAGTTTGCTACATATTCACCATGCCCCCAGGTTTCGATATAACAAAAGCCTACCCATTTTTCATCTTTGGTTAGGGCGATAACAGCTTTGCCTTCCTCGATTTTTTTCTCTATGTATTCAGGACTACGTTTTGCAATCCCGGTGCCCCGTTCCCGGGCTGAAGCTGCCATTTCACTGGTAATAATATCAGAAAATTTTTTGTCGTCTGGCGTAGCTGCCCTTATAATAAGGTCTTGATGTTCCAATGTGTGTTATTTAAAAATAATGGATAACCAGTCCAAAAGGGAACGATCAGATATTGTTCACTGATAGGGGCCGGGGTTAGAAGCTCGTCCTATCAGGAGCTACGTCTGGATAAATAACGGAAGAGGTCAAAGCACACAGCATACACACCTGTTGCAATGGGCAAATGGAAGATAAAATACTTGGTATGAGAAGATAATTTCACTTCGGATAAAAATAGAAATACAAATGTATAATGAAATATCAAAAAATGGACAAAATTATTGTTAATGAATTGGGTTGTTCATTGTCTTTATGCTTTAAACTCGTAAATCTTAGATTAATTGCTGGTTCTCTTACGTATTCATTATAAACAAAAGTTTATTTGTTGTAAATTGTCTATAGTTAAGAACTATTACAAACTATCTTGAACCCGTCACAACCAAAACAACGAAGATTTTATAATTGCCATGTTCACTCATTTACCTTAGAACATGTTCCGGACAGTTTTTTCTCCAAGGTTTTAACAGTCTCAGGTATTCTTAAACATAAGTGGTTAAAGAATATTATTAAGAATGCACCAATCACTGGCAGCTTTGGATTTTTCACTGATCTCCTGGTAAGCCTGTTTACTCTGGTATTTGGATTTGAAAAAAAGAAAGCTATCCGCTATTTAACTCTTGTAAAGTATGGAGATACGGGTGATCAGAAGGATTTGATCAGCACTCTTAAAAGTTATTACCCGTATGAAACCGGTTTTGCTGTTTTATCAGTGGATATGGAATATATGGGAGCGGGTGCCCCAAAGAAAAAATTTGAAAGTCAGTTACAAAACCTGGCGCAAGTTAAGAGAGAGGAACTTTACAGGCATCTTATTTATCCCTTTTTATTTGTTGATCCAAGAAGAATTAAGCCAGAGCATAAACGAGAAATTGAAGTAGAAGATGTTTTTATTGGTGATCGTTTTTTAACCGAACTTAAAAAATACATTTCCTCGGGGGAGTACCAGGGTTTAAAAATTTATCCTCCTTTGGGATATTATCCTTTTGATATAAGGATGAAAGAGGTGTATGATTTTGCATTGGAAAATAACCTGCCTGTCATGACTCATTGTACTCTGGGTACGGTACATTTCAAATATAAACCTGATAGCGCAGAACGTATTCATCCGATTAAAGGACAATTACCTATTGAAAAACCAGGTCAGTTTCAAAAATATTTTACGCATCCCTTGAATTATGAGTGTCTTTTAAACAAAGATGTTTTAGCACGGGTTTGGAACACGGAAAATCCACCGGATTACAAAAATTTAAAATTCTGTCTTGGCCACTGGGGCAGTGAAGAAGAGTGGCATAATTATCTGGAAAATCCGTGGCTGGAATTAGAAAATGAAATTGATACGTCCACCAGGCCTTACTCTTTGAATTTAAACAACTGGAAAATTGATAAAGACACGCATAAGAATTTTAGCTGGTTTTCTATCATCTGCGATCTGATGAGAAAATATGAAAATGTTTACGCAGATATCAGCTATACATTGAATGATACCACCCTTTTACCGTTACTGAAAATGATATTGGAAAACGATGAAAAAATTCGTTCACGTGTATTGTTTGGAACTGATTTTTATGTGGTGAGCAAACAACTAAGTGAAAGAGCCTATAGCATCAACATCAGGTCATATTTAGGAAGAGAATTGTTCGAGAAAATAGCAATTGATAATGCAGAAGAATATTTAGACAACAAGTTTAACAGAATAAGAAATATTGGTGAGAAGGTAGGCACATGAACTGCGGAATACGTTTCTTCTAAAAAATTACCTCTTCGAATAAATTGTGCCGGTCTTTTTATCTACCGCAATGCCTTCCGGGGAGGTACAATTACCTTCTTCTCCTTAAAGTAATTGCTGAACTTTTTTGAAAATCTCCTGCAAACCTGATATTGTGTTTGTCATTTCCATCCTGTATAATGAGCAATCCTGTATTAGGTGGAATTGCCCCAAGGTTTTCTGCATACATAATTAGTTGCAGGGAATCGCCAAGATCCGGAGTAATGTAAATGGTCGTGGTGATTGCATTTGCAGTTAATCCCTGCCTTGCCATGATAACTTTACCGTTCAATACAACGCTTACTGTATCTCCATCAATCTGTCCGTTGTCATATAAGGTAAGAACAAGACTGTCTGATTTAAAGAAAACACTTTGAATTACTTCTGTATTCCTTGTATCCAGTTCCGCTGCTGTATTATCCGGTACTATAATATCAACTTGTCTTTTTCTGGCAGTAGCAGGAGTGACTGTTTCCGCTTTTTTCTGGTTACGCCCGGAAACAGATTGCACCTTTTTAACTGTAACAGGTATGGATGCTATTGCTTCATCTTTTATAGGTTGTTTTTCTGTCGAAGCCTTCGATTTAATCGCTGGCGGAGCAGGTTTGATTACTACTTTCGCCGCAGCGGAACCAGGGGCCACCACTTCCTGTTTTTTCTGATTCTTCTCAGGAGGAAGTTGTACTTTTTTAGCTGTTTCAGGTGGCAGGTTTATTGCTTCCTCTTTTTTAGGTTCTTTTTCTATTGCCGGAGATTTAGGTGTAACAGAAGCCTGAGCAGGTTTGATAGCTACTTTTTCAGTGATTGTCGGAACAATTGGCCTGGGCTGTTCTGATGCAACACCTGATTTTTTTTCGGTTTCCCTCTTTTTTATTGGAGGTGTTTTTGTTTCCGCCATTACAGGCACTATAGCCATATCTTCTTTTATTTTAGGCGGAATAAAAGAAAGTGAGTTGGACAAATTCATCTCATCTAAAATGGCAATTAATTTAGTTTCACTTGAAGGCTTTTGTTTTTGCAATTGTATAGTCCCTGCATAAGGTTTGGACTCAAGGGATCTTGTAATAAAGGAGCCACTCAAAATCATTACAGAGTCTTCCATTTTTAATTCTAAAGTTCCGTACAGCTTCACTCGTTTTGGGGGAGTAGTATAATTATTATAAATGAGGTCGTCATCTTCAATCAGTATGTTACCCTTTTTGTTTTTGATCTTTACTGATTTTACACCAACGTTTTCCACACCTTCAATGATAAAAATGGTAAGTGTATAACCGTTTATTTTGTCTTTACTTCCGCTAATTACAAGTTCATAAGGTAAATGGGTTTCGCTGGTGTGTAAAAACCCAGTCCATACACCCGCAAGGTCTTGTGCAACAACTTGCAACGGCAGAAAAAATAATAAAAAAGCTGCTTTCATTTACAAAAGCAAAGGTGCTGTTTGTTTCTGTTACCCAATTGTAATTTATGTTAATCTGATTGTTTCTCCTCTCATGAAATTCCTTGTAGTGGGTTTTTTAATTCAGGGGTTGATGTAATTTCATATACATGAAAGTGAGCTATCCTAATTACGGGTTATCAAGAAGCCAGGAAGAAGTACTCTCTGATGAAAACGTTGCTGATTCGCTACCCAGGGCTGTATCACGGCCAACTTCTTACGTGTTGCTGGATGGAGAATGGCACTTTTCCCTTGACCTTGAAGACCGTGGCTTGCATGACGGTTGGCATCTAGGGTACAACTATCAACATACTGCATTATGGCCCGGGTCAATAGAAAAACATATGGCGGAGGCCAAGGGGAAATCCTCTGTAAAAATTTGGCAAGATAAAGTTGTTGCCTGGTATGAAAGAGAATTTACAGTACCCGAAGAAATACATAACAATGGTTCTTCCCGCTCGATGCTTCAATTAACATTTGGTGCCTGCGGTTATGAAACACGGGTGTGGTTAAATGGCATTCCTCTTCGCACTATTGAAGGAGTTGAAACGCATGTAGGGGAATACACCTCATTTTCTTATGAGTTAGGCGAAAAAACCCTTCGCCCTGTCAACAGACTTACGGTACGAATTGCCGATACAATGGATGCTGATATTCCCCGCGGCAAACAGGAATCGCATGTTTATAAACGCGGAGGTATCTGGTATCAAACCTACACCGGCGCGGTAAGAAGTGTATGGCTGGAGGCTGTGGATAGAAACAGGTTACGTTCCCGTGTAGGTATTGTTTCCATTGTAGAAGACAGGCTGGTGCGTTTCAATCTTACTACACGCATACACGATCCCGGTTGTTATACACTTCGGCTGAAAGTATTTTACAGAAAACAGGAAACTGATGAACCTATTGCAACGGATGATTTTCCGCTGAAACTGGAAGCTGGTCAGAAACAACAAAGGGTTGTGCTTGAAGTTCCTGGTGCTATTTTATGGTCACCGGAAACACCGGAACTGTATCGTCTTGTTGCACAACTGATTGACAAAGACGGATATGCTGCAGAAATTGAAACGCGTTTTGGTCTGCGCAAGGTGGAAGCAAGAGGATGCTGTATTTACTTAAATAACAAAGCAATTTATTTAGATGGCATTCTTTATCAACCAGGTGCAGCTACTTACGAAGAGATAAAACGCCATATGTATGCTATGAAAGAAGTAGGGTGTAACCTTGTCCGCATTCATATTTCAGGCGTTGACCCACGCATATACAATCTTGCAGATAAAATAGGAATGCTGTTATGGGTAGAAGTGCCTAGTCCTCACCGTTCCAGTAAAAAAAGCCGTGCAGCCCACCGCGAAGAGTTACTGCGGATGCTTTCACTTATCGAAACACATCCATCAGTGGTAATATGGAGTTTATTTAATGAAGACTGGGGTGTACAGGATATTGCAACTAACCCGGAAACACGTCAGTACATTATAGATACTTATCATTACATGCACATTAATCACCCGCAGTTTTTAGTGGTTGATAATGATGGCTGGCAACACATTTCGCTTGAAGGACGTTTAAAATCCGATTTGCTTACAGCGCATCTTTATACACCTGATATTGAGCGATGGGGGGAACTCTTGGATTCCTTAGTGAAAGGTAAAATGGAAGGTGTAGCTGCCTATCCTCTGGTAATTGGTGATCCTTTTTTTTATCGCGGACAGGTACCCTTAATTGTAAGCGAGTGGGGAGGCTTTGGCTTTGTTGAATATGGTGGACCCAAAGATGCCGACGAACGAACAGAGCTTATTCGTTTATTTAAGCGTGAGTTACGCAACCAGGCTATAGCGGGTGATGTTTATACACAAGCAACAAATATTGAAGAAGAACGTAATGGGTTGATTGATTCTGGCACAGGTGAATTGAAAGTAACGGCGGGTTTACTTAAATCGCCGCGAAAGAATTAAAAGGCCAGGGCATTCAGGATATAAAAGGGAAGGCTGCTAAAAAGCAGCCTTGTACCAGGATTGATCACTTTATTCTTACAAAAACCCTGTTGCAATATTTACACCCAAAAGTATTTCTCTTGAAAAATTTTTCTTACCCGTACTCGTTCTATATATACCCTAATATGGTCAAAATTGGGTATTGAATTTGCTTATGGTTTTATTTATGATACGTTCGTGACATTGGAAAAAATATATAGAACATTAATTTTGAAATGTTTGTAATTAATTACGGTTACCGATGGAAGTTATACTGGATCACAAAGATCAGCTAAGAATATTAGTGAATGAGTTAGACACTGACGCCTGTTTTAAAAGTTTTGGAGATGCACTGGGGGCAGTTTTAAAAAATAACACCTTGCATTTTTCTACCGAAAGAGAAGAGGGTTTTATTTCAAAAAGAAATCTTGAAGAGGGACTGATATTCCGGTTCTGGAATTTAAAATTGCTGAAGAAAGATATTTTAAAGAAGTTGCCCAACATTGGCAATGACAAAAATTTTTATATAATCTATTTGCTTATCCCTGAAATATTTTTATTAAAAACCAAGCAGCAAAAAGTAAGAATAGACAGTTTTAGAAATGTGGTTTTCTTTTCAAACCTTGCAGAAATAGATTTTGAGACAGTAACTAATTATCCATTTCAGGTTATTGAAATTTCAATAACAGGATCCTGGCTTTTGAAACAATTTAAAGATGCTGATGCAAAGCTGAAAAAAATGCTTCAGCAACTCCTTTCCAACGATGCTGCAACTGTTTTGGTAGAATCCACCGGTGTTAAAGAATATAAGGTTTTGCATGAAATACAAACTGCAGTAATGGAAGGAAGAGATGATTCCTTGTTTCTCCGTGGACGGCTTTTGCAGGTAATAGCTTTGTTTTTCAATAAGATATTAAACCGTGATCTTACTGATCATGCTGATGCACATATACGATATAACCAGATAATGCAGGTGGAAGCAATGCTTATGGCCCATTTAAAAAAAGACCTTCCCAACCTGGAAGTTATTGCAAGAAGAACCTCGCTGAGCATTTCTACAATGATGCGGCATTTTAAACACATGTATGGGAAGAGTATTTATGAATACTACCTTGATAAGAAAATGGAATTAGCTAAGCGTTTATTGCTGGAAAACCCGGTATCTGTAAATGAAGCGTCTAAAATGCTTGGATATGAAAAAGCAAGTCATTTTGTGGAAGTCTTTTCAAAACACCATGGATTTAGTCCTGGAAAAATAAGAAGCATGTAAAATAGAAGGCGGTAATTTGCGCTTTTGGCAATTTAAATGACGGCAAATACAATGATTAATCTTGCTGCATTAGAAAAAGATAATAATCTTTTACTGTTAACCTCGGCGCACAATTATAATTTGAATTCCGATGTTGGTGTCGGCACTGTAAAAGTTTTTGACCTGGAGAAAGGGCTGCAAATATGGATGTGGGATTGCACCTTCCATGCTGAGATGGAATTATCTTATGCCTTAAACAATAAAAAAGATAAAGCATTCACACTATCATATTATTTAACCAACGAAGGTTTGAGTTTTTGGTATGATGGGAATTCCTTGCCAAAAAGCAGCGTATGGAATGCAGTTTTCTTTTCTAATGACGCCAATTTCAAAACACATATTCCACCTAACGTGCCTGTGCGTTGCTTAACTATCAATTTTACACCTGCCTGGCTTAATGAGAATGTTCTGCGGACATACGATACAGAAATTTTTTTAAGCAAAGATTTTAAGATAGAAAAGCCATTTGTACTTATTGAGTCTATTTTTTCTTCCGAGCAAGACATAATATCCGATCTTTTCGAGAACTTAATTTCGAACCCATTAGGTTCTATTTTTATAAGGTCCGGAGTCTTGAATATTGCAAGTGATTTTTTTTCAAAGATCAAGCAGCGCCGAAACCTGAATTTATTTAATAGCTATGCATACAGAGGAAATGCAATAGCAGAAATTGAGAAACTTCTGACGCAGAGTCTTTGCGGAACATTACCAAATCTAAAGGACCTGTCACGGAAATTTTCCATGAGCGAATCCACATTGAAAAGACATTTTAAAAAAATATACGGCACTAATATTTATACCTATTTTCTTGAAAAGAAAATGGCTTATGCGCGACAATTAATTCAGGAGAAAAAAGTAAATGTTACCGACACCGCTTATATTCTCGGTTATCAGAAAGTGAGTCATTTTATTGCCATGTTTAAAAAACATTATGGATTTTTGCCCGGATCCTTAAAGGAAAGGAAGGCTGTATAAAAGCACACTTCATTTGATTAAAGCGCTACTCCTGCTCAGGAATTCTCTTATTTACTCTAAATGATAACATGGGCTGAAAACATAATCCATTTTTACCAGAATCTACAACCTCCTTTTCATCTACCTGATGATGTTGAATGGTTAATGCCGCAAACTCGGGTAGAAGTCCAAAACGTACAAAAACATTTTTATAGCAAGTTTTATAATGATAATAACCAAAGAACATTGATACTTGGCATTAATCCTGGCAGGTTTGGTGCCGGCGCAACCGGAATTAATTTTATTTCCGCAAGGCAATTAACAGATCATTTCCGGATTCCGCACTTATTAAAACTACAATCGGAACTTTCAGCAGAATTCATTTATGAAGTTATTCAGGCATACGGAGGTTCGAAAAAGTTTTACAACCATTATTTCATCAGCTCAGTATGTCCTTTGGGTTTAGTGAAACAAGGCAAAAACATTAATTACTATGATGATAAAAAATTACTTCAGGCGGTTGAGCCATTTATAATAAGCAGCATACAAAAACAGCTTTCCTTTAATGTAAACCGGGACAAATGTATATGCATTGGAGGTGAAAAGAATTACCGTAATCTGTCCTCTTTCAACCAAACCTATAAATTCTTTAGGAAGATAGTTCCTTTGCAACATCCGCGTTTTATAATGCAATACAGGCGAAAACAAAAGCAGGAATTTATTGATGGGTATTTGCAGGTATTGCAAAACAAATGATCAAATAACCCACATAGCAGTTCTTTACTTTACCATAGCTTTTGCATTTTGTTTTGTTATTTGCTTTAATTGAAAGAGCAATTACATAACAGGATTTTACTTCTTTTTATAGGTATATTTTCGTCTTATGCATTGTCAGCTCAGTTGAAGATACATGGAACTGTATATGATGGCACCCGCACATTTCCTTTAGAAGCAGTAAGTGTGCTAACTACAAGTGGCAGGGGAACCGTTACAAATGCAACTGGTTTTTATGAAATCGAGGTAGCAAAGAATGATTCTATCTGGTTCTCCTATTTAAATAAGCCAACCATCAAATTTCCTGTAGCACAAATAACCAATAGAGCACAATTTGATATTTCGTTGCAGGTGGAAATTCCTGTTCTGAAGGAAGTGCGGGTAATGCCAAAAAATTATAAATTAGATTCCATACAAAACAGGTTGGATTATGCAAAGGCCTTCAACTTTAGAAGACCGAATGTGGAAAGCATGACATCCACAGGAGCAATGGGTGCAGGCATTGATATAAATGAAGTCATCAGGCTTTTCCAGTTCCGGAAAAATAATAGCATGATGCGTTTCAGGGAGCGTTTGCTGCAACAGGAGAAAGATAAGTTCATTGATCATCGGTTCAACAAAGCTTTAGTACGTCGCCTTACTAAGCTGGAGGGAGAGGGATTAAATAATTTTATGTCGCTGTACCGGCCAGCTTACGAATTTGTATTGTACAGCAGCGATTATGATTTTCAGGATTACATCCGCCTATCCTATAAAAAATTCCGGCAACAAAAATCCTTTTAATCCAATCAACATTTTTCACGGTTTACATTACAAAAAAAGAACTGTTCTATATTTATAGATATAAACTTCTGCGAAGCAACTATCATGGAACAAATAAAATTGGGAATAGGCACACGATTACAGCATACACAATCAGGTCCCGGTGTTATTGTGGGCATCCGTTATGCCACTTACCTTATTTCATTCATTTACCATGGCATAAAAGAAGTGGATAAAACAGATACAAAATTAGAAGAGATCATTCCCGAAAATGTAACTGAAGAAATAGAAACACATTCCGATGCAGAGCGTTCACTATTAAAAATTCTTCGACTGTGGGGCAACATCAGCGAGCTCGTGCCATTGGGAGACCGCTGGCAAAAAGGAAAAATGCTTTTACAACCTGCAGACAAAACATTAAAGCCGAAAGAAATTCCCATTGAAGATTTCTTTCACAAGATTGTCATGTTGCGTGACCGTTTGCGGGTAATGGAGCAACAGATAAATGCACATAAAAAATTAACCGATGAAGAGAAAGTAAACCTGCAGCAATATATTACCCGCATTTATGGATCGCTTACAACCTTTAATGTATTATTCAAAAATAAGGAGCAATGGTTTGTGGGGGAGAAAGGAAGTAGTGAATAACGAACAGAAGAACAAGGAACAGCGAATGATGAAGTACTCCTCTTTCATGATGCCTTCATATTTCATGTGAGAAAGGAGATGAGTAATGTTCTTAAGTATAAGTGGAAGTTATTATTGCCTGTAATAATACCCCAGCACCGCTCCCTCTCTGACCGGAGAGGGAGTTGAGGGGTGAGGCTATCTCCCATGATGTCGATCTGTCTCCTCTTTACTAAGTCGTAAAAACCGTGCAGCATTATTATAAAAAATATCTCTTTTCTGCTGCTGGGTTAAAAAAGTTGCTGTTTCAATAGATTGTATAGCAAAGTCAATGACTTCCGGCCATACCATCTGGTCGGAACCGAACATTACACGTTTACCAAATCCAGCTTCTACTATACGCTGCAGGTAACGGTGAAATTCTTTCCGTGGTAAAGCAAACGAAATCACTCCAACATCTACATACACCTGCGGATGAGTCCATAATACTGCAAGCATGTCATCTACCATTGGCCAGCCTGCATGCATTACATACACTCTCAATTTCGGGTGCTTCATAAGTGCTTCTTCAATAAGTAATGCAGAGTGCAACCGTGCCCTGTATTTGGGTGATTGCAAATACGGCGCTCCTACCGGTCCTGTACCTATATGAATTGCCATAGGTATATCTAATTCCTCGGCTACAGCCAGGTAGGGGTCAAACAAACTATCACCTGGTGAATAACCATTGTACTGAATACCTACCTCCCCCAATACTTTGTAAGGACCATTGGTAAATAATTTCCTAAATGAATCAACAGAAGGCGTTCTGTTATTTAAATTGAACAGCAGGCCGGGAATAAACCGCCCTGGTGCCAATGACATCCATTTTTGCGTTTCAGAACCACTTAACATTCCATACATATTATTCTTCCTCATTATTGCTAATGTTCTTTCCATCAGTTGTTGATCCGTTGTGGGTGAGACCACACGAAGCGAACAATTGCCACTGCCGAATTGCTTTGTAAATTCTTCTACATATGGCTTGGAATTATCCCATGTTACCAGATCGGTTCGTGGCAAACAAAAAATAAATGGAGGTGGTCCCTGTGCATCTGCTTTCATGGCATGCAGGTGCATGTCAATAATGGGCAGCTTTTGTGAAAGGGTTGTTCTTTTTTGTTGTGCATAAGCAAAACTTACAATTGATAAGATGGTAGCTATTAAAAATATCTTTTTCATAAGTTTATTTTGAAGACAGTTAAACGAAAAATACAATAAATCTTTACAATCACTCTTTAATTGAAACCTTCAGGTAACTGTACAGGATTCAGAAGAAAAACGAACAACAGCAATTAAGCTTAGGAATTTTCTAATTAAATACTTTGGGGGGTGGGTTATGCAAACCAAAAACATAATACTATCTTTCCGCCCCTGCCCTGTGCTACTTGGATAGTCTGCTTTATTATTAATTAACCAACACAAAATGGAACTAACTGCAACGCCTACTCCTGATTCATATACAAACCCGTTGAACAAACAGAGCGAATCTCCATCCTTAATGGTTTACGCGGTATTGCTATTCTTGGAATACTTCCTGCAATTTTTTAATTATAAATGAATATGCTTTTTCAAACTGCATGTAAGAGAATTATGTGGCCGATGCAAGTAATATTGAAAATAGTAAAAGTGTAGTGGAATCGTAAGAAGGTATTTATTTTAATTAGCAAATTACAATTTGCAATTGGTCAAATACTTTTAATTTAGGATTCATTATTATGCCTCAAACACGCCAATTAGCAGCTATCATGTTTACCGATATTGTCGGTTATACTGCTTTAATGGGGCGGGATGAACAAAAGGCATTTGAAATACTTACTAAAAACAGGGAGCTCCAGAAGCCCATCATTGAAAAATATAACGGCAAGTGGATAAAGGAGATCGGTGACGGAATTCTTGCCAGCTTTCAAACCGTTTCTGATGCAGTTCATGCAGCAAAAGAAATTCAGGAACACTGCAGGGAATCAGGTGAATATTCGTTACGTATCGGCATTCACCTGGGAGAAATTGTTTTTGAAGGCGAAGACGTATTTGGTGATGCTGTGAACGTTGCTTCACGCATTCAGTCTATTGCACCAGTTGGTGGAATATATGTTTCTGAAACAGTTCATAACGATGTATTCAACAAAGCAGATATACAAACGCAGTTTATAAAAGCAGAAAAACTAAAAAATGTAAGAGAGCCGCTACGCATTTATGAAATCAAACTTGACAAAACTTACTCTGGTGAACGATCAGAAAGATCTACCCCGGCTGTCAAAAAACCTTCACGTTCGTTGTTGTTTATATTGGTTGCCGCAGCAATTATTGTTGGTGGTACAGTGTATTTTTTAATTAAAGGCAAAACGCTTTTTGCCAGTAGCGGTATTGAGTCAATAGCTGTGTTACCATTTGTAAACGAAAGCACAGTTGCTGATATGGAATACCTTTCTGATGGCATGACCGAAACGCTCATCAACAGCCTTTCCAAATTACAAGAGGTATCAGTAAAAGCAAGGAGTTCGGTGTTTCATTACAAGGGCAAAGATATTCATCCAACAAAAATTGGAAAGGAACTCGCAGTGCAGGCAATACTTAATGGCCGTGTAGCACAACGTGGTGATAACATCAGTCTACATTTGGAATTAGTTGATGTAAGTACCGGTAATCAAATCTGGGGTGAGCAATACAACCGTAAAGCAACAGATATTGTTATACTGCAGAGTGATATAGCCAGTGATGTGTCAAATAAATTAAAAGCGAGATTGTCTGGTGAGGAACAAAAAAAGGTTACAAAAAACTACACACAAAATGCACAAGCGTATCAACTTTATCTGAAAGGTCGTTATCACTTTGCCAAACGAACAAAAGACAACATGCGGCGCGGCATCGAATACTTCCGACAAGCCATTCGTCTCGACCCTAGCTTTGCGTTGGCGTACGCAAGCATAGCCGAATGCTACAACGTGATGCCATTTTATCCTTACCTCACGCCGAGGGAATCGTTCCCGCAGGCGAAGGCGGCAGCCGAGCGAGCCTTAGAAATAGACCCGACACTCGCCGAAGGACACACGGCTTTAGCTTATTATTTTGCCACCTACGAATGGAA
>JBHENB010000025.1:469-37977 GCA_046262255.1 Chitinophagaceae bacterium | reverse complement strand
GATAAACTGAGGTTAGTGGGAGTTACTGGGTTCGAACCAGTGACCCTCTGCTTGTAAGGCAGATGCTCTGAACCAGCTGAGCTAAACTCCCTTTCATCTTTTATAGTGCCGATTCTTCCGCCTTTAAGCGGAATGCTCTGAACCCTGCCTACAGCCAGCTGAGCTAAACTCCTGAGGATTGCAAAAATAAGGCAAAACTTATTTACTGTTCAATTGCATTACTGGAGGCAACCTTACAAAAAAAAATACGTATTATAACAGTAAAGTATACACTTTTTTACCGAAAGTAATTATACAACAATCTATAAACATGAAGCATTTATTATTTATCCTGCTACTAGCATTTGTATATACTTCCTGCAGTAAAGGAGGTGGTAGCGGAACTACGCCACCTCCGCCACCACCGCCACCTCCGCAAACCGGATGCACTGGTACTCCAGGGACTCTGTTTACGGCAGTAAGAACCATCATCCGAAGTAATTGTGCAGTTTCAGGCTGTCATACAACTCCCAACCCGCAGAGTGGAATAAATTTTTCAGATGATTGTCAGATCATAGCTCAAAAAAGTAATATAAAAAGCAGGGCAGTGGATGCACATGGCACGGCGAGCCAAATGCCACCACCTCCTAGTCCCGGACTGAGCGTAGCAGAAAGACAAAGTATCACAAATTGGATAAATGCGGGAGGAAGATTTACAGATTAAGTTGGAAGCTACACCGTCCATTCCACAACTTCATTGCACCATTCTTTTTTATACGGCGCAGCAATGCGTATGTAATTATCAGTATATCCTTCCATCATGCCATTCTTTCCTGCTCCTTCGAAAAGAACTTTTCTTACTTGTCCGCGATGTTTCTCGGTGAAGTGAATCATCTTTTTATAGCTCAGGTTACGAAGTATCTTATTTCTCCCGTGACGAATATTTACAGGAATAACCGGATTTATCTCCAGGGCTTTTGTATTGTCTCTTTCAGAATAAGTAAATACATGCAGGTAAGAAATATCTAACTCGTGCAGAAAATTGTATGTCTCCATGAAATGCTCGTCAGTTTCTCCTGGAAATCCAACAATTACATCCACACCAATACAACAATGTGGCATTAACTTTTTTAGTTGATACACTTTTTCTGCATATAATTCTTTTTTATATCTGCGTCGCATTAAACCGAGAATTTCATTACTACCACTTTGCAGTGGAATATGAAAGTGCGGCGTAAACTTTTTGCTTCGTGCAACAAACTCTATAATCTCTTGAGTAAGCAAGTTTGGTTCAATAGAAGAAATGCGAAAACGTTCTATACCGCGAACATTTTCCAAAGCTTGTATTAATTCAAATAAATTTTCTGTTCGTCTGAAGCTAACTCCCTCTCCACTTGTGGAGAGGGCAGGGGTGAGGCCGAAATGTCCCAAATTTACTCCCGTTAATACTATTTCCTTTACTCTCGCTGCTGCTAACTGCTCTGCATTTTTCACCACATTATCTATGCAATCGCTTCGGCTGCGTCCCCGAGCCATTGGAATAGTGCAAAAAGAACAATTATAGTTGCACCCGTCCTGTACTTTTAAAAATGTGCGGGTTCTGTCATTTAATGAAAAGGATGAGTTGAAATCTATAACCTCTTCAATATCGCAACTGCTGATCTTAGCAGAATCCCCTTTGGTCAATTCTTTTAAGTGATTTGCCAGGTTAAATTTTTCCGCTGCTCCTAATACCAAATCCACACCGGGTATCTCAGCAATTTCTTTTGGCTTTAGTTGCGCATAACAACCTGTAACAACTACAAGACTTTGCGGAGATTTTCGCTGAATACGACGTACCAATTGCCTGCATTCTTTATTGGCGTTATCGGTTACAGAACAGGTATTTATTACATAAACATCGGCTTCGTCTGTAAACTCCTTTTTTAAAAAACCATCGCTCTCTAATTGTCGGGATAGGGTAGAGGTTTCAGAAAAATTTAGCTTGCAACCTAAAGTATGAAAAGCTACTGTACGTCTTGTTTCCATGGAGGTGCAAAGGTAGAGAAATGAGCTTTAAAAGGACATGGAAGAAGGTACAAGAAAGTTCTACAATTCAAAATCCCACAGTCTGAGTGATCCTTTTACCGGGATTGGTTTATCAAATTGTACTTCATCAGAAAGCATCCATGCATAGCGGCCATCGTTATAGTCGCCAAATGCTTTTTCTTCTAAGGATAGTTGATTGATTTTGCTACTTGCAAAACCCAATTCTCCAATGGTCAAAATATCAATTAAATTTACTTTTCCGATAATGGCGCCAAAAGGAAGTTTTTGAAAATCATTTATAAATTTTGTAAAAGGCGGTTCTTTGGAGATCAATGCGCCAGCCTTACCAAGACTTGCATGAATCAAAAGTTCACCCCGGTGGTCAGTACTCCACGATCTTGTTTCTATCTGCTTTGCACCAATAACAACCAAAGATGCCCAGGGTTGAAGCAACGATAAGACTTTCATTTAATATATTGCTCCTTTGAAAATAATAATGAAACCCGCAAGAGCTACATTTTCTTTAATTATAGTTATCCTGTTACTAGCGATTTTCGTTTTCCGCCGCTGGCAGGAACCACAACGAAAGGAAGCATTTGACAGGACACCTCCGAGTTTAAAATATACAAGACATGCTTTATGCCGCATGGATTGCCGGTACATTACAAAGGAAGATATCCGGGATATCATGAAAAAGGGCATCATCAATTTCAATAAAAGCAACAGGCAGGACAGGCCTTGTCCTACTTACGCACTGCAGGGATATACAAGTGATGGACAAAACCTTCGGGTAATATTTGCTCAATGTACTGAGGAAACCAAAGTGGTAACCTGTTATGATCTGGAGAAAGATTTTGAATGTCATTGTCCGGGTGATTATGGTCCGTTAAGCTCACCACCGTCAAGCTCATTACAGGTAACATCAACACAAATAAGCTACTAATGCGACTATTGCTAAAACCTTTGCAGTGGTTGTATTGTGTATATGCGCTATTGTTATTTATTTTATTTATGTTGCTGATTTTTCCAGCTGCATTGGTTGCTTCTTTATCTGGCAGAATTAAAGGTGGAAACTTTATATACAAACTTTGCACCCTTTGGGCTGATATATGGTTCCCACTGGTTTTCATCAGGCATAGAAATATTTACGAGCAGCAGATACAAAAAGACGAGCCGTATATTTTTGTTGCTAACCATGTCTCGTATTTGGATGCTGCCATTATTGTAAAATCTATCCGGCATCCGATTCGGGCATTAGGAAAAGTGGAATTAACAAAAGCTCCTTTCTTCGGTTTTATTTACAGAAAAGCTATTGTAACAGTGGACAGAAGCAGCGCAGAAAATCGTGCAAAAAGTGTACGTATTTTAAAAAGTATTCTTTCAAAAGGAATTTCTGTTTTCGTTTTCCCGGAAGGAACCTTTAATACCAGTGAGGAGCCGCTAAAAACATTTTACGACGGTGCTTTTCGGGTAGCCATAGAAGCGCAAATTGCCGTAAAACCGGTTTTATTTTTAGATGCATATGACAGGTTGCATTATAAAAGTTTATTTAGCCTTACTCCAGGTAAAAATCGTACGGTTTTTTTAGCGGAGGTGCCAACTTCAGGACTAACAATTAAAGATGTTAGTCATTTACGGGATGAAGTATTTGCCTTAATGGACTCTAAACTTCGGGAGTACAAAGCTTCATGGATTTCCGGAACATAATGAGGGTAGATAACATGAGTTATTTTTGAAGCCACAGATTACGCACCATAACCAAATATTTGATTTCTAACTTTTGTCCATTAATTCTATAAACCTACCCAAATCCGGGTTCAGAACAATGTTTGCAGAGATAATAATTCCACTTGCATTACCTAAAAATTACACCTGGAAGATTCCTGATCATTTGATGAATGATGTGCAGGCAGGATGCAGGGTTGAAGTGAATTTGGGCAAAAACAAAAAATATTCCGGCATTGTAAAAAACATTTATGACCGGGCACCTTTAAATTTTGAACCAAAAGAGATTTTGAATGTAATAGACAGAGAACCTGTTATCTCTGCGTTTCACCTTCAATTTTGGGAGTGGATGGCAGAATATTATATGTGTACAGAAGGAGAAGTAATGGCTGCCGCATTGCCAGCGCATTTTAAATTATCCAGTGAAACGATATTGATCTTTAATGAAGAATATGGGGATGATTTTTCTTCTTTAGATAATGATGAATATCTGGTAGCTGAGGCATTACTGATGAAGCATGAATTACGGCTTGCCGAGGTGCAAAACATTCTTGATGTGATACATGTTTATCCTATTGTTAACCGTTTGATCGGTAAAAAAATATGCTTTGTGTGGGAATCCCTAAAGCAAACGTATGCTCCCAAAAAGGAAACTTTTGTTGTACTGAATCCTGAATATGATAATGAGGAAAAGCTTTCTGAATTACTGAACAGTTGGAGCCGGGCTCCTAAGCAAATGGAGTTATTGTTAAGCTATCTGCACCTGATGAAAACGGAAGGGGAGGTAACAAAAACCGAATTATTAAAAAAGTCAGGTGCTTCTGATGCTCAATTAAAAGGCCTGGTTGATAAGGGAATTATAAGAACCGACAAGCGAAGTATTGAACGACTTAATTATTTGCCAAAAAATATTTCTGTTGATTTTGAGCTAACTCGTTCTCAACAAGAAGCGTTAACAGCTATTGAAGCCAGTTTGGTGGATAAACAAGTGTGTTTACTTCATGGCATAACATCAAGCGGTAAAACACATATATATATAAAAATTATTGAACAATTAATCCGGAAAGGCCAGCAGGTATTGTATATGTTGCCGGAGATTGCGCTAACCTCACAGATCATACGAAGACTTCAGAAATATTTCGGAGGTTATATTGGTATATATCACTCTAAATTCAGTCAGAATGAAAGAGTAGAGATTTGGAATAAAGTAAAAACCGGCGAGCTGAAAATTGTTCTTGGTGCACGGTCTTCGCTTTTTTTGCCATACCATCAATTAGGGTTAATAATTTGTGACGAAGAACACGATACTTCTTATAAGCAGCATGATCCTGCTCCCAGGTATAATGCCCGGGATGCTGCTATTTATCTTGCGTCGTTAACTAATGCTAAAGTTTTACTCGGTAGCGCTACACCGGCACTGGAAACATACTACAATGCCAAAACGGGTAAATATGCGTTAGCCGAATTGAATGAACGGTATGGGGATGTAAAACTCCCTTCAATAGAAATGATAGACACCAGGACAGTTGCTGTAAAAAAGAACGAAAAGGTAATGCTATCTCCAAGACTTATTGAGCAGATACATTTAACTGTTGATGCAAAAAAGCAGGTAATACTTTTCCAAAACAGACGAGGTTATACCCCATACCAGGTGTGTTCCATTTGCGGGTGGATTGCTCAATGCCGCAATTGTGATGTATCGCTTACTTACCATAAATTTTCAAACAAATTAAAGTGTCATTACTGTGGCAATATTTATCCTCCAACAACAACATGTACTGCATGTGGTAGCGATAAGTTGATGCAGCGAAATTTTGGTACGGAAAAAATAGAAGAATTGCTACAAAGCGAATTACCGGATGTAAAAGCTGCACGAATGGATTTTGACACCATACGCAATAAAAATGCACATGATGTGCTGATACAGCAATTTGAGCAAAGAAAAATAGATGTGTTGGTTGGAACGCAGATGGTGGTAAAGGGATTAGATTTTGATAATGTTAATCTGGTAGGCATTTTAGATGCAGATGGCTTATTGCATTTTGCTGATTTTAGAGTGAACGAAAGAGCATTTCAATTAATGGAGCAGGTAAGCGGACGTGCAGGAAGAAGAGATAATGCCGGGAAGGTATTGATTCAAACTATTAATCCTAATCATCCTGTTTTGAAACATGTAGCCTATCATGATTTTACAGGAATGTATAATGAAGAAATAGAAAAACGAAAGCAATTTTTCTATCCCCCATTTTCGCGAACTATACAACTCACAGTAAAGCACAAGGAAAGAGATGTAGTTTACCAGGCAGCGCATGTTTTTGCTGATGCATTAAAGCATGCATATGCTAATTTTCTGGTGGGGCCTGCAGAACCTGTTGTTAATCGCATCCGGAATTTATTTTTAATGGAAATTTTAATAAAGCTTCCCCGCGACAGCCAGACGATCATGAATTGTAAAAAAGGAATATTGAAGCAAATAACTGTTCTTCATACGGAAAATAAGTTTAAAAAGGTCATCGTTATTCCTGATGTTGACCCGGTTTAATTGCTGCTAATCTCTTTATCTCATCATACTCATAAACAGCAAAGCCTTCGTTCACCTTTTTTGCTGCTTGCAGCATAGCTGCTGCTACTTCTTTAGCATGGATGGGCCTATATTTTTTCCAATTATTGATCAGTGCAAAAGAAAAAAATTGCATAAATACTTTTCCGATGGTTTCGCCGGGCCGGTTTTCATTTCTTTCGCCTAACAAAATAGAAGGACGAAAAACAGAAACACTTTTAATATCAGTTTCTTTTACACCGTCCTCCGCTTCTCCTTTTAGCTTTAAATAAAAGTTGCTGTTTTTGCTGCTTGCTCCAACAGAAGATACCAGTAAAAACACGCTACAACCAGTTTCTTTACAAAATTGGGCAGCTTTTACTGGTATGTCGTAATCTACTTTCCTGTAGGCTTCTTTATCACCTTTTACTTTTTGCTGTGTAGTGCCGACAGCACAAAAAACAACATCGCTTTCATTAATCCCCAACTTATATGATTCCTCATCCTTAAAGTCAATAAGCTTTACTTCTGTTTTTGGATCATTAGTTGCAACAGGACGCCGGACCAGCAGTCGAACTGTTTGAAAATAATCATCCGTTTGTAACAGTTTAACTAAATAACTGCCGATTAAACCGGTAGCACCAATAACTGTAGCCGTTTTTGTACTCATAATTTTTATGTATTCTTGCCGCTTAGGTTATGCAAATTCGTGAAAATGTTTCGCTGAAGCCGTATAATACCTTTGGCACCAATGCAAGCGCCAGGTACTTCACATCTATTCAAACTACTGATGAGCTTGAAGAAGTGCTTAGTTCGAAACTGCCAACTCTGAACTCCGAACTCTTAATCCTCGGTGGAGGAAGCAATATATTATTTACCAAAAATTTTGATGGACTTGTTTTAAAGAATGATCTGAAAGGCATTGGAGTAATTAAAGAGGATTATGAATTCATTTACGTAAAGGCAGGGGCAGGAGAGAACTGGCATCAGTTTATTTTATTCTGTATTGATAATAATTACGGTGGGGTTGAAAATTTATCGTTAATTCCGGGGAATGTGGGTGCATCGCCAATGCAAAATATTGGTGCTTATGGCGTGGAGATAAAAGATGTGTTTTATGAGTTAGAAGCACTTCATCTAAATGATAAAACAATTCACAAATTTTCTTTAAAGGACTGCGAATTTGGTTATCGCGACAGTGTATTTAAGAAAAAGTTTAAACATCAATTTGTAATTGTGTCTGTTACTTATCGTTTCAGCAAAAATCATGTTCTCAATACCAATTATGGTGCTATTCAACAGGAGCTGGAAAGAATTGGGGTTAAACAGTTAAACATCAAATCTGTTTCTCAGGCCGTGATAAATATCAGATCGGCAAAACTTCCAGATCCGGACGTAATTGGCAATGCGGGTTCTTTTTTTAAAAATCCCCAAATATCAATATACAAATTTCACGAGTTACAACGAATGTATCCGAACATACCTTCATTTCCAGTAAATTCAGAATATGTAAAGGTGCCTGCAGGATGGCTGATTGAACAATGCGGCCCAAAAGAATCTGTTAGCTGGAAAGGATACAGAAGTGGAGATGCTGGTTGCTACGAAAAACAGGCATTGGTGCTGGTTAACTATGGCAATGCAACCGGAGAACAGATTCTTGACTTAAGTGAAAAGATTAAATATTCTGTAAAAGAAAAATTCAATGTGGATCTGGAAAGAGAAGTGAATGTGATCTAAGTGTATTCAGGTTATCTAACAATTACCAAGTGCATACCAGATAATTATAAAAACTACCACAGTACCTAAACACCCGCCGCCTAATTTTTTTGCGCCATAGCCTGCTATTATTGCTCTAAAGAAATTATTCATGTTAAATGTTTTAACTGTTTTTTAAAAATGCTGCCTAATGGCTTTAAGTTACTAACTGAGTCAAAGTTAAGGGTATGCATGTAACGAATATTCCTCAATTCACTATCTATTAAAAGCCGGATGAAACTGTTCTAATGTTTTTCGTAAAAATTCCCTGTCCAGATGCGTGTAAATCTCTGTTGTTGTTATGCTTTCGTGTCCCAGCATTTCCTGCACTGCACGCAGGTCTGCGCCGCCCTCTACTAAATGGGTAGCAAAGGAATGCCGGAAAGTGTGGGGTGAAATGTTTTTTGTGATTCCAGCTTTTTTTACAAGGTCTTTTATAATCAAAAAGATCATTACGCGACTTAAACGTTTCCCTCTTCTGTTTAGAAATAAAATATCTTCTTCGCCTGCCTGTACTGGAATATGCACGCGAATCTCATTTTTATAAATGTTTATATATTTAGAGGCACTGCTACCGATGGGGACGAGACGTTCTTTATTTCCCTTGCCGATTATCCTTACGAAACCAACATCCAGATGCAACTGCGATAGTTTCAAATTCACTATTTCTGTTACACGTAAACCACAACTATACATAGTCTCCAGAATGGCTTTATTGCGTCCGCCTTCTGCAGTGCTCACGTTAATTTGCCCAATAACTCTTTCAATTTCTTCAAAACTTAAAACATCCGGCAGGGTGCGTTTTAGCTTAGGCGCTTCCAGCAATGTTGTTGGGTCTTTCGTAACAGTATCCTCTAATAAACAATATTTGTAAAAAGCCCTGATGCCGGATATTATTCTTGCCTGCGAAGATTGTGTCAATCCAAATTCTGCAATAAATTTTATGAAAGCTTGTAAGTCGTTTAATTCTATCTCCGCAGGTGCTTTTAAAAGGTTATTGCTTTGTAAATAAATGGTTAGTTTTTCAATATCATTTAAGTAGGCTTCAACGGAATGTGGCGATAAGGATTTTTCCAGTTGCAGATAAGATTTAAATCCTTTCTTATATGGCGCCCACATGTATGGTTTGCGGTTAAGGGTTTAAGGGGTTAAGGTTTAAGGTTCGAAGTTTAGAGCTAACGAACCAACAACCTTCAATTAACTGCTGGGAATTTTAATAAATCTACTGCAACCTCTGAACTATAGATTCTGAACCTGCCTACCGGCAGGCAGGCTATAGACTGATAACTTTTTCCATGGGTACTTTCTTCCCGTTTTTTATCAGCGAAGCATATATTCTGTTCCGGCCGATGTTTACAGAATCAATAACATCATGAACACTATCAAAATCAATATCCAATTCTTCTTTAAAACTCATTTGTTCTTTGTTACCTGTATTTACATCAACAACGTAAATGGTGCTGTAATCGGCATAAGCTCTCAGATCATCCGGCACAGCAAACTTTTTATCGAAGCTGTTCAATGCGCTGGACATTTTATTGATGCTCTCTTTTTTACTAAATGGTAATTTCATTAGATAACCTCTACCTGTAATACAATCGTTGAACGACAGCCACGCATAGCTGGTGTCTTTTATAAAACAATTAATTGCTGATTTGTGTAACCGAACTTGTTTCTCTAAAAAAGTACCAACATGCACCTGGCGTTGTGTAGGTAAATCATCATGGCTCCATGTAAGTGTATCGGCATTGCAGTTTTGTACAGAAATGATTACATAGGGATTTAACTTATGAGCATCACTAAATTTAAAACTATCTGATGTGCAGGTAGTATCGCAAAAAGCTTTAGCCGTGTTGCTACTGTTGTTGCAACTTGCAGAAAGGATTACAGCTGTTAATATAAACAAAAGTTTCATATGTATTTTCTTCAAACAAAAGTAGGTCTTACACCTTTTCCACTTTAAATTCTTTTATCTTCGGTGATAAGTGATTCTATGTCTTACTATCGCAGGAAGTTCAATCAAAGTGTAATTACCCATCGGCCAAGACTCAGGCGTTTTTTGACCAAAGTAGAAAAAAATCCTCCTGTTTTATTAGATGAATATGCAGATGAACTGGATAGGGAAGTTTGGACCGAAGTAAACTGTCTTTCATGTTCCAACTGTTGCCGTGTAATGACGCCTACCTTCAATTTTGAAGATATTAAACGCATTTCGTCTCACCTTGGTATGACCATTAAAGCTTTCAAAGAAAAATGGCTGTTTAAGAACAAGCAAGGTGAGTGGATGAACGTGAACCGACCATGCCAGTTCTTAGATCGTAAAACAAATATGTGCACAATCTATGAAGTACGTCCCAGAGACTGTGCGGAATTTCCGCATTTACGAAAAAAACCCGCAAAGAAATTTATACACCTTCATAAGCAAAATGTTCAGTACTGCCCGGCAACTTTTAAAATGGTAGAGAAGCTGATGGTGAAGCTGAAGGGGGTAGTTGAAGCAAGTGGTAAGTGATGAGTGGGAAATAGGGAATTAGTATTCATTCCCGAAGCTGTCATCTATCAACTATCAAATGTCATCTATCATCTATCAATCTTATATCCTTTCACAAATACACATCTTCAATTAAAAAAATTTCTGTTGGTTCATTTTTGTACACACTTATAGACAGCACATCGTATTGCACGTGTTTGTATTGCTGATGCTGAAAAAGAAACTCATCGGCAGCATTTAATAAGCTTTGAAATTTCTTCTTAGTAACATTATCTTCAGGAAAACCAAAGTTTTTGGAAGAGCGAATTTTCACTTCTACAAAATGCAGAACACCATTTTTAGTTGCAATTATGTCTATTTCATAATGCGAATGCCGCCAGTTGCGATGCAATATTTCGTATCCGTTTTTTATTAGATAACCTACAGCTAATTGCTCTCCTTTTTGTCCCAGGCTGATGTGAAAAGCCATAGTTATCTTTATCTCAATTTAAGTAATAAGCAATTGGATCAACGTATTTTTTTATTGAAGGGGAAAATGCAACATTACTCATGGGGTGGGTATGATTTTCTTCCTCAACTTTTAGGTTTAGAAAATGATGAACAAAAACCGTTTGCTGAATATTGGCTGGGAGCACACCCGAACCATTTAACCACCATTGAAAATGATGGGCAACAAATTTCATTACATGATTTCATCAGTCAAAATAAAACTTACATTTTAGGAGAAACTGTTGCAAAACAATTTGGGGCCTTGCCCTACCTGTTCAAGGTTTTAGATGTGCGGCAAATGCTTTCCATACAGGTTCACCCAAATAAAAAATCAGCCGAAGCGGGTTTCGAAAAAGAAAATGCTGCAGGCATCCCTGTTAATGTGCCACATCGAAATTATAAAGATGATAATCATAAGCCTGAGCTGATGATTGCCCTAAATGATTTTTGGTTACTACATGGGTTTAAGCCTGAGGAAGAGCTTAAAAAAATTTTATCATCTAATCCTGAGTTTAATTTTTTACTAAACATTTTTGGAGATGGTGACTACAAAAGCTTGTATGAAAAAGTTATGCTGATGGAGCAACAGCAGGTAAATAACATCTTGCAACCACTTGTTTCACGCATTCTTCCCTTGTACAAGAATGGGAGCTTGAAAAAAGATCAGGAGGATTTTTGGGCTGCAAGAGCAGCGGAAACATTCCGCAAAAACAACAACTACGACAGAGGAATTTTTTCTATATACTTTTTTAACCTGGTACAATTGCAAAAAGGAGAGGGGATTTATCAAAGGGCTCGGTTGCCCCATGCATATTTAGAGGGTCAAAATGTGGAAGCTATGGCAAATTCAGATAATGTGCTGCGTGCCGGGTTAACTGATAAACACATTGATGTTAAGGAATTAATTAAGAATGTAAAATTTGATGCAACTCAACCAAAGGTTATAGGGTCATCTTCCGTTCAGGACGAGGTAACATATTCTTCTTCTGCAGAAGAGTTTGAAGTGGATTATTATAACATTTCAACCGGAGAAACGGCAGAATATTCTCAGAGTTTCGGAGATATTGTAACTAAACGGGTTACCCTTTCTACTGAGGTCAGAGAATTCGAAACCTCAAGTGCGGAAATAATTTTGGTATTGAATGGCCAGGCTAAATTATCTTCCGAATTCCACGAACTAACATTGCATAAGGGTAATGCAGCATTAATAATTGCAGATACGTATTACACACTTTGGGTATCATCCCACTTAGAACTGTTCCGGGTGTCAGTACCTGCAAAAGGAATTTACAGTTAAACAATTCTGCTTTACTTTTGTTTCAAAGAATCTGAAATGAAATCCAATAAATCGCTTTTTATTTTATTAGGTGTATTAATTCTTGTTGCTTCATTGTACAGGGTGTGGGATGATCGTCCGCTTGGCTTTGCACCACAAATAGCTATGGCAATTTTTGCAGGGGCAGTAATCAAAGACAAACGTTGGGCATTTATTTTACCATTGCTTTCCATGTTTTTATCAGATATCTTATATCAGCTTCTGTATTTGAGTGGCTTATCTGAAATTCCCGGTTTTTACGAAGGGCAGGTGCTTAACTATATTTTATTTGGGAGCCTTGTAAGCTTGGGTTTTTTAATTAAAAGAATAAATTGGTTGAATGTTGTAGCTGTTTCGGTTCTTGCGCCAACTGTTTATTTCCTGATCAGTAATTTTTCGGTTTGGATTGGTGGAGGCGGGTATTTCCGGCCCAAAACATGGGAAGGTTTAATGATGAGCTTTAATGATGGTTTACCTTTTTATCGCAATAGTTTAATAGCAACTTTGATCTTTTCGGCTATTTTATTTGGAAGTTATTATCTGTTAATTAGGTATACTTTAAATCGCAGGGAGATAGCAGTTATCAATCAGCAATCTTAAGTCTGGTTACATTAACAACTGGTTGGGGTTTCTTTCATATCCTTCGTCTATTGCTAAATCTCTCCCATCTGCTGCCGCTGTAGCTAATTCATCACACCGGTTGTTGTATTCATTGTCCGCATGTCCTTTCACCCATACAAATTGTAGCTGGTGTTGCTGAGATAGATCATAAAACTTTACCCACAGGTCTTTGTTTTTCTTTCCCTTTGAAAAATTGGTTGCCATCCATTTATTCAGCCATCCTTCTTTTATGGCTTTTACAATGTATTGGCTGTCGCTGTAAATGGTAATTGGGAGCCCTTTTTTCTTTAATGCTTCCATGCCGGCTATTACAGCCATTAATTCCATCCTGTTGTTAGTAGTTAAACGATACCCTTTGGACAGCTCTTTTATATGCTTTCCGCTCATTAAAATAACTCCATATCCACCTGGTCCGGGGTTGCCGCGAGATGCGCCATCTGTGTAGATTGTTATGCCTGGCATTTCCTTATTACAACAGATCTTTTAAAAGTTCAGGGGTAATCTTGATATCTTCTCTGAGTATCTTTCGAAGCAGTCCTTTAGGGATCGGATCATTCTTGTGAACGGGAATAGTAGTAATGCGTCCATCTGTGTGTTTCATTCGGTGATGCGAACCATTAATGCGAACAACAGTGAATCCGATTTTTTCAAAGAAGTTTTATAAACTCCTTCCCAGAAACAGAAGGAAGCTTTTCGCTCATGCAGAAGCTGGTATTGTAAATTCCATTTCACGGACGCCAATAAATTGATTTTGTTCTTCTATCGGTTGCTCTTCTATGCACATTTCTACTACTTCCTTTAAATTACTTAGTGCTTCGTCTATCGTTTTACCATAAGTGTGGCAACCTCTAAAAAGGGGGCAGGAGACAATAAAAATACCATCTTCATCTGTTTCAACTACCACAGGTAAATGATAAGTTTTCATTTCACGAATATACAAATTACAAAAAAAGGATGTTAATTTAAACCTGTATAACCCCTGTTTTAAACTCTTTCATCACCGGCTGATGACTTGCAGCTTTTATACCCTCTGAGATTACGGTTCGGGTCTCTACCGGGTCAATAATCCCATCCACCCAAAGGCGGGCTGCTGCATAATATGGTGATGTCTGTTTTTCGTATCGCTGTTTTATCTCATTAAGCAAACCCGCTTCGTCTTCAGGTGAAATAATTTCCCCTTTGGCTTTTAATGACGCGACTTGTATTTGCAGCAATGTTTTAGCAGCCTGATCACCACCCATTACAGCAATTTTAGCAGTAGGCCAGGCATAAATAAATCTTGGATTATAGGCTTTGCCACACATTGCATAATTACCGGCTCCATAAGAATTGCCAATGATTATGGTAATCTTGGGTACAACAGAATTAGCTACCGCATTTACCATTTTCGCTCCATCTTTTATTATTCCTGCGTGTTCGCTGCGGCTGCCCACCATAAATCCGGTAACATCCTGTAGAAAAAGGAGCGGAATTTTTTTTTGATTGCAGTTTAAAATAAACCGGGCAGCTTTATCTGCGCTATCATTATAAATAACACCGCCCATTTGCATTTCGCCTCGTCTTGTTTTTACAATTTTTCGCTGATTAGCTACAATACCCACAGCCCAGCCATCAATGCGGGCATAGCCACACAAGATTGTTTTTCCATAATCTGCCTTATATTCATCGAATTCGGAATTATCAGTAATCCGTTCAATAACCTGCACCATGTCATAAGGCTTGGTACTGTCTGTTGGCACAAGGGTATACAGCTCGTCAGCATCTTTTTTTGGCTTTTTTGGTTTGGTCCGATCAAACCCTGCCTGTTCTTTACTGCCAAGTTTATCTATAATGCGTTTCACCTGTTCCAGGCATTCTTCCTCTGTTTTGAACTTATAATCTGCAATCCCTGAAATTTCTGTATGGGTGACAGCACCTCCTAATGTTTGTGTATCTATATCTTCTCCAATTGCTGCCTTTACCAGGTAAGGACCTGCTAAATAAATAGACCCAGCCTCTTCCACCATTAAGGTTTCATCGCTCATTATAGGCAAATAAGCTCCCCCGGCAACGCAGGCCCCCATTACTGCTGCTATCTGCACAATGCCCTGTGCACTCATTTGTGCATTGTTATAGAAAATTCGTCCAAAATGTTCTTTGTCCGGGAAAATCTCATCCTGCATTGGCAAAAAAACACCGGCACTATCTACCAGGTAAATGATAGGCAAATGATTTTGCAGGGCAATCTCCTGCATTCTTAGATTTTTTTTAGCTGTTATAGGAAACCAGGCTCCTGCCTTAACCGTTTGATCGTTGGCTACAACTACACATTGCCTGCCACTTACATAACCAATCCCAGCTACAGTACCACCGGCGGGACAACCGCCTTCCCCTTCGTACATCTCAAATCCAGCAAACGCACCTATTTCAATAAATGAAGTGTCCTTATCCAGTAAATAATCAATTCTTTCCCTTGCAATAAGCTTATTTTTTTCTTTTTGTTTTGCAATTGCTTTTTTTCCGCCGCCAGCAAATATATTTTGCAAATGTTTTTGCATTTCATCCACTAAAATCCTCATTATAGGATTGTCTGCTTTCTGTTCCATTGATTACTGCTGGTGAAAAACAAAGATAAGTGTTGAAGTTTTCCTAAAATAAACGCCAGTTGTCGCTCCACACAATCCAACCGCACTCCTTATACGTTAGTTAGAGAAACTATCATAGCAATGGTGCAATTCTTGTAATACTTAATAAAATGAAATATCCTTTTATGAATAGCATATTCCCCTTTACGAAATGGCATAAACAAATAGCTTTTCTATTGTTTTGCTTTTTTTTAGCAGGTTCTGTGAATGCGCAATACTTCGGCCGAAATAAGGTTAATTACCGCACGTTTGATTTCCGGGTCTTGCAATCACCGCACTTTGAACTATATAATTACCTTAATAATGCTACCACCCGTAACCGTTTTATGCAACAAACGGAGCAATGGTATCGCATGCACCAATCTGTTTTGAAAGATACTTTTACGGAGAAGAACCCTTTTATCTTATATAACAACCATGCTGACTTTCAGCAGACCCGTGCAATTGATGGCCAGATAGGAGTTGGTACAGGAGGCGTAACTGAAGCCTTAAAGAACAGGGTTATTATGCCAATGATGGAATCCAATGCACAAACGGACCATGTGTTGGGCCATGAGTTGGTACACGCATTTCAATATCATTTGATTCAGGATACTCTTTCGCTGCAGGCCATTGGTAATTTGCCGCTTTGGATGGTTGAAGGTTTAGCTGAGTATATGTCTATAGGCCATACAGATGCGCATACAGCAATCTGGCTGCGAAGTGCTGTTGCTTCCAACAAATTACCAGCTTTAAAAGATTTAACTAATCGTCCGGATGAATATTTTCCGTACAGGTGGGGACAAGCTTTCTGGGCCTATGTTACAGGATTATATGGAGATACAATAATACGGCGATTGTTTATAGAATCCGCGAGGATAGGTTATCCTCAGGCCATTAAACGATTATTTAAAATAGATGAAAAAGCATTTTCTGAAAACTGGAAACAAAGCCTGAGAGCTGCTTATGACGGTTATCAAAAAAACACCACTGCAACTGCTATTGGGAAGGAGCTAATAACTAAAAAAAATGCGGGTGAACTGAATATTGTTCCATCTATTAGTCCTGATGGAAAACGGGTTGCGTTTTGGACAGAGAAAAATCTTTTTTCTATTGATTTGTATGTCGCTGATGCAGAAACAGGAAGAAATTTAGAAAGAGTAACATCCAATTCGTTTGCATCGCATATTGATGAATACAGTTCGTTTGAATCATCAGTTGCCTGGTCACCGGACAGCCGCCAGGTGGCTTTTGTGGCATTTGCGAAAGGACAGAACAAACTTATAATTGCCGGTGCAGATAACGGAAAGATCAGCAGGCAAATTGATATACCGGGTGTGCCTGCAATTAGCAATCCTACCTGGTCGCCTGATGGTAATGCCATTGTAGTTACGGGTTTGGTAGATGGTCAAAGCGATCTATATTTTTATAATCTCAGTACAGGCAATGTTAAGCGATTAACAAATGACCGCTATTCCGACCTTCATCCTTCCTTTTCACCGGATGGTAAATGGATAACATTTGCAACTGACCGTAACAGTGTTGGAAGCACCAATATTCAGCATCACTACTCGCACAACATAGCAATACTGAATTTAGAAACAGGAGCAGTTTCCAATTTAAGCTTCTTTGACGGTGCAAATAATCTTAACCCTGTGTTTGCGGCGGATAATAATGCTATTTATTTCCTATCAGACAGGGATGGTTTTAGAAACATGTATTCTTATAACATCCAGTCTAAACAATTAAACCAGCTTACTAATTTATTTACGGGTATTACAGGCATTACTATGTATTCGCCTGCTATCAGCGCTTCACGGCAAACGGATAGAATTGTTTACACTCATTACTCTAATGATAACTATACAATCTATTCAGCAAAAAGCACAGATTTCAATAAAACAACAGTTAGTGAAGGTGATGTAAATATGCAGGCAGCTGTTTTGCCCCCTCTTAATAGAAAAGGAAATGATATTGTTCAGGCTAACCTAACAAATACACCTTACGAAGCTGTTGCCGCTACTCAGTTAAAAGAAGTTCCATTTAAACCAAAGTTTAAGCTGGACTATATTGGAAATACCGGAGTAGGTGTATCTACCGGACGGTTTGGTGGAGGGTTGGCAGGGGGTGTAAATGGTATTTTTAGTGATATACTTGGTAACAATCAATTGTTTGGTGCTCTTTCGCTTAACGGCGAGATATACGATATCGGTGGCCAGTTTGCATATATCAATCAAAAAAGCAGGATTAACTGGGGACTTGCTGTTTCCCATATTCCTTATTTATCAGGAGCAGAACGTTTAAGTTTAGATACTTTGACAAACAGTGACGGTGATTCCCTTGCCGTAGTTAATTATTCACTTGATCTCCTTAGAACATTTGAAGATCAGCTTTCTGTTTTTGCAGCGTATCCGTTTTCCCAAATACGTCGGGTAGAGGTTGGTGGATCGTATGCAAGGTATTATTATCGGTTAGACAGGTACTCGGATTATTATGGCTATTCCAATCCCAATGACCCATATAGTTATTATTTTGTAGGAAATGATAAAACCAAACAGCCAGTTCCGGAAGGGTTTAGCTTCGGACAAGCTTACGTGGCTTATGTTGGAGACAATTCCAATTTTGGTGTTGCATCACCATTATCTGGCCATCGCTTCCGTTTCGAGGCTGGTCAATATTTAGGTGTTGTGAATATGAGTTCTTTATTGGGTGATTATCGCAGGTATTTCAGAATGGCTCCGGTTACTTTGGCCACAAGAAACATGTATATAGGTCGTTTTGGCCGTGATGCATCAAGTGGTGTATTGCCGCCACTATACGTGGGCTATCCAAGTTTGGTGCGGGGTTATGATGCAAAAATGTTTGCTGATGATAATAGCGCCACATCACTAAGCATTAATGATTTAGTTGGCAGTCAGATGTATGTTGGTAATGTAGAATTGCGATATCCACTTACTGGTCCTGAAAGATTATCAGGAGTAAAATCGAGGTTTTTAATGACTGAACTGAATTTATTTACTGATGGGGGTATTGCGTGGGGAAACGTTAATGCTTTTGGTACAAGAGGCGGAAATCTTTTACAAAAGAATTCAAAATTTGTTCTGAGTAGTGGTGTTTCGTTGCGGGTAAACGTCTTTGGCTATTTGGTTGTAGAGCCTTACCTGGCCGTTCCATGGCAGAATGGTGGATTTAGTAATACCTCTTTTGGTTTGAATTTTATTCCGGGCTGGTAAGAATATATTTCATGATGAAAGCATGCTTCAAAAGGCATGCTTTTTTGTTGGATACGTTCCTAAACACTTTGTTGCTACAAATTGCTTCTGCATTAACAATATTGCTTACATTCCGTCTCCATACAATAATTGCGTATTAGTTAATGAAACCATTTACAATCAGAAAATTACTCGTAGCAAACAGGGGTGAAATAGCTATTCGCATTTTACGGGCCTGTACGGAGCTGGAGATTAGAACAGTTGCTATTTATACTTTTGAAGACCGTTATTCACTACATCGTTATAAGGCAGATGAAGCATACCAGGTGGGCGAAGAAAACGATCCATTGAAGCCGTATTTGAATGCAGAAGCTATTATCCAGATAGCTAAAGACTCCGGTGCCGAGGCTATTCATCCCGGCTATGGATTTCTTTCCGAAAATTTTGAATTTGCCCGAAAGTGCAGGGAAAATAATATTGTTTTTATTGGTCCGGGTCCTGAGGTAATGCAGCAATTAGGTGATAAAGTTCTGGCGAAAGAAATTGCACGACAGTGTAATGTTCCATTAATTGAAAGTAATAAACAGCCCTTACAAGATTTTTCTATTGCAAAAAGAGAAGCTGAATTAATTGGATATCCCGTAATGTTAAAAGCGGCTGCAGGAGGTGGTGGAAGAGGCATGCGTATAGTTCGCAGTGAAGATGACCTAAAGGAATGTTTTGATGGAGCAAAACGGGAGGCTAAAAATGCTTTTGGAGATGATACTGTCTTCTTCGAAAAGTACATTGAGCACCCAAAGCATATAGAAATACAGATTGTTGCGGACAAACATGGCAATGTGATGCATCTCTTTGAAAGGGATTGCAGTATACAACGCAGGTTTCAAAAAATTGTAGAGGTAGCGCCGGCTTTTAGTTTGGATGAAAATGTAAAACAGCGGCTTTATCAATATGCAACAGAAATATGTAAAAAAGTAAACTATAATAACATCGGCACTGTTGAGTTTTTGGTTGATGCAACTGGTAATGTTTATTTTATTGAAGTTAATCCGCGCATACAGGTAGAGCATACAGTAACAGAAATGATCACCGGCATTGACCTGGTAAAAACACAAATTCATATTGCGGAAGGGTATGCTTTACACGATGAGATAATTGGCCTGCCGAAACAACATGACTTGAAAAAAAATGGCTTTGCCATTCAGTGCCGTATAACCACCGAAGATCCTGAAAATGAATTTATGCCAGATTATGGAACTGTACTTGCATACCGCAGCGCCGAAGGTTTTGGTATAAGGCTGGATGAAGGAAGCGTTTACAGTGGAGTAAAAATCTCACCTTTTTTTGATTCCTTGCTGGTAAAAGTTACAGCACATTCCACTACAATCGGCGATTCGGTGAGAAAATTAAAGAGGGCATTGGCAGAGTTTCGTATCCGTGGTGTAAAAACAAATATTCGGTTCTTACTAAATATTATTAACCATCCCGAATTTATTGCAGGCAAGGCCACTGTGAATTTCCTGCAACAACACCCCGAAATATTTACATATCGTTTAGCGCTGGACAGGGGAACAAAAATATTGACTTACCTGGCGGAAATATCTGTCAACGGACATCCTGATGTAAAGCACCCAGACAAGAAAAGGAAATTTGAAAAAACTTTAATTCCTGTTTACGATCCCTTACAACCAATACAAAATGGAACAAGACAATTATTAAATCAACTGGGTCCGGAAGCTTTCAGCAAATGGTTGTTAGACGAAAAGAAAATTCATTATACGGATACTACTTTCCGCGATGCACATCAATCATTATTGGCTACAAGAGTCCGTACCATTGATATGCAGAGAGTTGCTTCTGCATTTGCTCAACATTTTCCGCAAACATTCAGTATGGAAGTTTGGGGCGGAGCAACTTTTGATGTATGCATGCGCTTTTTGTATGAAGACCCATGGAAGCGGTTACAAGTTTTCAGAAAAGCTATTCCCAATATTTTATTGCAAATGTTGCTGCGTGGTGCAAACGCTGTGGGCTATAAGGCGTACCCGGATAATCTGGTAGAAGCATTTGTTGAAAAAAGCTGGGAAAACGGTATTGATGTATTTCGCATTTTCGACTCGCTGAACTGGATGCGAAACATGGAAAAAAGTATTCATTCGGTGCGGAATAAAACAAAGGCCATTGCTGAAGTGGCAATGTGTTATACTGGTGATATTCAAAACCCAACAAAAACAAAATATACCCTTCAATACTACAAGCAGTTTGCAAAGGAAATTGAAAACAGCGGGGCACACATTCTGGCTATCAAGGATATGAGTGGGTTGTTAAAACCATCGGCAGCATACGAGCTGGTAAGTGAGTTAAAACAAACAATCAATATTCCTGTTCACCTGCACACACACGATACTTCCTCGCTTCAAAGCGCTACATATCTAAAGGCAATTGAAGCAGGCGTTGATGTTGTTGATTGTTGCATTGGCGCTATGTCAGGGTTAACTTCTCAGCCGAACCTTAATGCTATTGTTGAGATGATGCGTTTTGATGAAAGAGATAATCCATATAACATTGAAGAATTGAACAGGCATTCCACTTATTGGGAGACAGTACGGGAGTATTATTATCCTTTTGAAAGTGGCTTAAAAGCAAGCAGTGCAGAAGTTTTTATGCATGAAATTCCAGGAGGGCAATATTCAAATTTAAAACCGCAGGTAAATTCTTTAGGATTAGGGGACAGAATGGAAGATATTAAAAAAGCTTACTATGAAGTAAATGAGTTGTTTGGTGATATAGTAAAAGTTACCCCAAGTTCCAAAGTAGTAGGAGACATGGCTCTTTTTATGGTTACTAATAATTTGTCTAAAGAAGATGTACTCTCAAAAGGTCATACGCTATCGTTCCCGGAGTCTGTTATTTCTTTTTTTAAAGGAGACATCGGGCAACCTGTGGGAGGATTTGATCCAAAGTTGCAGAAGATAATTCTAAAAGATGTTCAGCCCTATACAGATCGCCCTAATGAGCATTTGAAGCCAATTGATTTTGATACAGCCTTCAGGGAACTTCAACAAAATTTTGATGATTCTGTAACGTTTACAGACTTGTTATCTTACTTATTATACCCAAAGGTTTTTGAAGAGTATTATAAAAAAAGGAAAGATTATGGGGAGGTGTGGCTAATACCAACCCTTAACTTCTTTTATGGGCTAAAATCTGATGAAGAAGTATTGATAGAAATAGCAAGGGGCAAAAGTATTCTTGTTCGGTTGTTAACAAGTGGTGAGCCTGATGAAGAAGGAAAAAGAAAAGTGTTTATGCGGTTGAACGGGCAAACAAGGATTATAGAAATACAGGACAGCACAATTAAATCAACAGCACATGAAAATGAAAAAGCAGACAAAGAAAACGCAAAACATGTTGGTGCGCCGTTGCAGGGAAAGCTTTCTCAACTTTTGGTGAAAGAAGGAAATGATGTAAAACCAAACCAGCCGCTTTTTGTAATTGAAGCTATGAAAATGGAAACAACAATAACAGCCTCCGAAGCCGGAACAGTTGATAAAATTATGTTGGATGCCGGGTCAATGGTAAAGGCAGAAGATCTTGTATTAGTGCTAAACTGATGGAAAATATTCAAATCCAATTATCCAATATCCGATAAATGAAAAAACTTCTGATACTTTCATTTTTGAGTACAGTAATGCTGGCTTCTGCTATTGCGCAACGATCTGATTGGTTTACCATTAAAGCATTTCTTCCAAACTGGAATAATTACCTCATCGAATTAAAAAGCAATGAGCAAACCATTCATTCGGATAGAGTTATTGAGGACATGTATAGCTTTACCGGAATCGCACCATCCATTAGACAGGCAACACTGGAAATTAAAAAAGGTAATGCTAGTATTTTCATACCTGTTTTTATTGAGCCCGGAGTTATAAGAATAAGAGATGCTGGACAAAACAAAATTGTTGCATTCGGGACCAAAACCAATGACGCTTACCTGGCTTTGAATAGTTATTTTGACTCAGTTGCATTACAATCAGGCACTACTATTTTAGCAGAAATATTAACTGCTAAGCGATATCTTGCTGCAGAATTCATTTCAAAACACCCTTCATCTGTTATAAGTCTTCAACTTTTACAAGAATATTTTTATTTGGAAAATGATGTGGATGCCACAATTTACTACTCCTTATTTAATGGTCTTGACAAAATTTTAAGAGCATCCATAACAGCAAAAAAAATTGAAGAAGATGTAGAAATCAGATATGCTACGTCTGTTGGCAGAACTGCACCTTTTTTTCAATTACCAAACCCTGCAAATAAGCTGACAAATTTGTATGATACTGCACAATTTACACTTATTGATTTTTGGGCAAGCTGGTGTATTCCTTGCAGAAAAGAAAATCCTGCTCTTGTGGAATTGTTTCATAAATACAAGGATAAAGGCTTTACAATTGTAAGCGTGTCGCTTGATACAGATAAGCAACTTTGGTTGAAGGCAATAAAAAAAGATGCGTTGGTCTGGAATCATGTAAGTGAACTAAAAGGATGGGAGAGTACTGTGGTAAAGAAGTATGGCATAAAAGCTATTCCCATGAATTTTTTGTTAGATAAAACCGGAACCATTGTTGCCAAAAACATTCTTGTTGATGATCTTCACGCAATGCTTGCCAAAATGTTGAAATAAATGTTAAGCATTCCGGAAGTCTTGATAACCGGGCCCTTGATCTAAAAAAAACAAGTAGCTTTAGCACAACAACAACATTTATTTAAATTCTTCGTGTAGTTATTAAGTGCAGAAATTACTGTCAGTAGTTTTGCTGATGCCCACAAGCAGTAATTGATAATAACCCCCAGGATCATTTAAGAGTAAAGTTTGGTACTTTTAATCTATAATTTCATATGTCCAAAGTAACCTTTAACAACAACAGCCGTTTTTTTTATCAATCAGTAAAAAAAACAGTTGAAGAATATTTCACCAGCAATAAGCTTAAGAAAACAGGAAACTGGAAGCTTTATTCAAAAGCTGCTATTCTTTTCCCATTGTCCATAGGCATATACTTATTTCTATTGCTTGCGGATTATTCTGTATTTACTGGAATAGCTCTAAGTTTTGTGTTTGGCCTGGTATTAGTTTCCATTGCCTTCAATGTGATGCATGATGCCTGTCATGGCAGTTTCTCCAGTAAAAAATGGGTAAATGAATTAATGAGTTACACCATGAATGCTCTTGGAAGCAATGCCTTTATCTGGAAGATCAAACACAATATCATCCATCATACATATACCAATGTAGATGGTATAGATGATGATATTGCAAAAAGTCCGCTTCTTCGGCACTGTCCTACTCAAAAGTGGGCTCCGGCACACCGATACCAGCATTTGTACATGTTTTTTCTATATTCAATCAGTACAATAGCATGGGTATTCGCCGGGGATTTTATTAAATATTTTTCCAAAAAGATTGTTGTTACAACTATGAAGTTAGATGCAAAGGAGCATTTTATATTCTGGGTAAGTAAATTGCTGTACGTGGTTTTCTACATTATATTACCCGTTATCCTTGTTGGATGGAATGCATGGCTGGTTAGCTATCTCATTGTAAACATTACAATAGGCCTCACCCTGTCTTTAGTATTTCAATTGGCACATGTAGTGGAAAAAACAGAGTTTGAAAATGTAGGCGAAGAGCCTAAAGTAATAGATTCTGAATGGGCAATTTATCAGGTGAAAACTACTGCAGACTTTGCTCCAGGGAATAATATAATCTCCTGGTTTGTGGGTGGCTTGAATTTCCAGGTAGAACATCATCTTTTTCCCCGCGTAAGCCACATACATTATCCTGCACTAAGTAAAATTGTACGCCAGAAATGCAATGAGTTCAATGTGCCTTATCATTATTATCCAACTATGTCGCAGGCTGTTCTTTCGCATATAAGATTGATGCGTCAACTTGGGAAAGGTGCCTGATTAGGTTAATAGTCGTTCCCATTACAATCATTGCCTGCTAATCACATGTAAGTTTAAACAGACGTTATAAAACTTTAATCTCGCATAAATATTAAGATTTCCATTAGGGTTGTTTATCTATATTTAGCCTTTCGGCGTCCTAACTAATAACCTAAATTTACTTTTAAGAACTCCATGAAATCGAAAACTTCCTTCTGGCAACGTATAGGATTACACGATTGGTTTTTAAAAAAGGAAGCTACCCCATCTCGCGAGATAATACCCTCTATTACCCCTAATGATGTATATAAATATATTCTTGAAAAGTTTCATGAATCTATTGGACAGCTTTCATTTGCAGACCGCATTGTATTTTACCACGAATACATTATATGTTTTAATCCGGAAGATTATAGGGATTTCATGGATAATAAGAAAGGCATATTTGGCTTAATTGTACAGGAAACGGTAAAGAATTTTTATGACATATTGAAAGGTTATAGAGCGCAGGGGAAAACCGTAGAACCCTCCAGCAGTAAATGGGTATTTCGTTTTGTATCACATCACGATTATGACCGTGGAGATAAAAGCTTTATTGGAAAGCTTCTGCCGGGAAATTACCCTAAAGAAGAAAATTTACGCATCACATTCATTCCGCGTCAAACAGGCATTGCTCAAACATCCGATATCAGCCCGGACATTTTAAAAGGATTTCATTTTTATAGCGAAGGTTACTATGAAGTGCCGTACCAGGAAAACCTTGTGTATGATGAACGGAAGATAAGCAGTTCAACAGGTTCTGCTCTGGCAAGATTTGAAGCCATTGTTCCGGGTAAAGAGTTTGCCGGCAAAAAGATTGAATATTTTATGACAGATGAAGAAATTGTTGTAACCGGTAAAGATCATCGGGAGGATTCATCAAAAATATTTCGTATACCCTCTGATTGGATTAATTCGCCTCACTTACGCATAAAGTACAACAAAAATGATAGCAAGCTGTATGTAGCTTCGTTCGGAGAAAAAACATTGATGAATGAAAAAGAACTTTCACTGAGCGATGTTAAAAATCCCGCATGGGTAGAGCTTCCGATTAATTCAAAATTGGTGCTTAATGGTATTGTAGGAATAAACATTTTTAAATCTTAATTGCAGAAAAATGTCCTTTATTCTGTCATTGGCTTTGTTATTGATTTGTGTTGCGCTACTGGTGGCACATTTTGTTGATATAAAAAATACACATAACCCGTAATGGCTGAACATTATTTTGGAATTACAGATACAGGCAGGCTGCGGGATAACAACGAAGATGCCTTCATTGCTGAACCCGTTTTGAATGGCCAATTCATTGCAGCATGCGTAATAGACGGGGTGGGAGGGTATGAAGGTGGTGAAGTGGCTGCAGCCATTGCCCGGGAATCTATTCTTCAATCTGTTAGGACTGTTTCAGATGATTGGCAAAGTTTGATGAAGGGGGCATTGATATCAGCAAACGAAAAAATTTATTTAGAAAAAATAAATAGTAAAACAAATGGCAACATGGCTTGTGTGACTACGCTTGCCATTGTAGATATAGCAAATAACAACTTTTACTATGCACATGTTGGTGACACAAGGTTATACCTGCTTCGCGATAGCAGCCTGGTTAAAGTAACAAAAGACCATTCATTTGTAGGTTTTCTGGAAGATACAAACCGATTGACAGAAGCCGCAGCTATGTCTCACCCCAAAAGAAACGAAATAAACAAAGCCTTGGGCTTTAGTGCTCAGATACCGGCAAATACAGATTATATTGAAACAGGAGAATCCCCTTTTTTACCTGGTGATGTTATTCTTTTATGTAGCGATGGCTTAACAGACATGATTGACAGCAGTACAATCACATCTATATTAACTTCTAATAAATCGCTGGAAGAAAAATGTAAAGATCTGGTAGCAGGGGCTAATGATGCAGGAGGAAAAGATAACATTACGGTTGTGCTGGTACAAAATAATAATAAGCCAATCAAACAAAAAGCTACAAAGCCTGTTGTTGTAAAAAAAAAGCTCAGTCAAACAAAAGATCCGCTTCAGCAAGATCAGGAAAAAGGACCTGAAATAAAATTACGTAAAGCTAAAGGAAGCGGGGGTATTATCGCTATTCTTTCTATTTTATGTCTGCTTTCAGTGGCAGGCTTCTTCTGGTTATTAAGCAGGCAAAATAAAAAAGATGTTAGTGCACCCATTGTGCAGCAGATCGTTAAAACACCACGAAATTCTATAGAACAAAAGTTAATTGATACGCTAAATGGTGCTACCGGTGACACACTTACTTTAACCGATTCACTTTTTGGAAAAGCAATTTTGTTAACGGACACATTATGGATAAATAACGATTCCATTCACATCCAGGGTAATGGAACTACTATAACCAGAGATGCCTCGTTGAAAAATAATTCTGCGGTAATAGTCATTTCTCCGGATTGTAAATATGTAATGCTGGACAGTCTTACCCTACAGGATTTCGATATTGCAATTATCACAAGTAATAATGCATTACAGTTGAAAAATGTTCGATTTGCAAATTGTGGAGTACATGTCGCGTATAAATTTCCTGTTGCTGACAGCATCTTTTTCAGTGGCAAATGGATAGATGAGCAGCAAAAAAGAATCCCCTGATAAATAAATGTAAACTAAATGACTACGGACACAACAGTACAGAAAGGGAGAACCATTGCAAGGTTTTTCTTATTGCTGGCAAGCGTACTGTTAGGATTGTTGTTTTTGAATCTTTTCTTTGTTTTAAAAAGAGATTTCAAAGACGTGCCGGAACGTTTAAGAAACGGTACTATGGTTAATTTGAATGACACAAATCCGGACCAGCGAGTAAAAACATTACTGCAGAAAGGCTTCTACTTCGAAGACCAGCGTGATATTGAATTAATTAAATCGGTTGTAGCGCAACAACTAAATACGGGTGAATATGTTATTGATAATATAGGAGAGTTAAACAAGTCCAAGTACAATGTAAATGCTGACGAAGCATACAACCGTGGTGGAGATTCTTATAAACAAAGGGTACATACTTCGCGTTCAGTGTTAGGGTATACCGGTGCTGATTCGGTTCGTTTTGTTCAGGAACGAACAAATCCACCCCAATTGCCAGCTATTAATAATATTGTATTAGGCAAGTACAACATTAGCGGTACCATATATAATGCGGATGAAAATGCAGTTGTAGGGGTATTAGTACGGCTTGAAATGATTCTGCCACAGGATAGCGTATATAGCGAAAATGTGCTTGAAGTTGCGAAGGAAGTAACAGAAGCAACTCCTGTTGCACGTAAGATGTATGTATTAGATACAGGAAACAGGCGGCAATTGGTATCCTTAACTGCGTATGCCCGCACAGATGCTAATGGAAAATTTACGTTTCGCGGCTTGCCTGATAATAAAACATTTGAAGTGCTTCCTTTACAACCTGGATTTCAGTTTGGACAGTCAAAAGGAGTACAGGAATTAGATGATGATTTTTCATTTAATTTTTATCAGGCACCACATAAAATCAAATTGCTTTCTTCAAAGGATTATAACAACCTGAAGAAAGAAAGATCATTGATTGTGCGAACACCAAAGGAAGCAATCAGGTGGTACTGGATAATTGTGGGGGTTTTTTTATTCGGCTTTTTTTTATTACATGTTTTCCTGAGCTTCCGTTTTCCACAGGCAGACCAGTTAATTCTTCCTGTTGTAATGCTTTTAACAGGCTTGTCTCTTATCACACTCCTTAGCCTGCAAGATCCGCTGAGAGATCGTTTTCTTGGGAAAAGTACATTGTATTATTTGGTTATTGGGTTTGTTGGGTTGTTCCTCATGTTGTTATTCAATCTTAGGCGATTTACTACCGATTCAGGCTTATACAGGATGTTTATTTTCAAAGGAAGAAGTGGTTCAAGGGGAGTTCAATGGGCTTACGGAGGTCTTTTGTTATTGCTGCTTACTATAATATTAGGCACAGGCCCGGAAGGTAGTGGCGTAAAGGTTAACCTTTTTGGATTTCAACCAAGTGAAGTTGTAAAGTTTCTTATAGTAGTATTTCTTGCAGGCTTTTTTGCTGCCAACGAAAAGTTTATTTCCGAGTATGCTACCATGCAAAGAAGATGGTCTTTCTTTTCGTTTGCGCTTATAGCAATCGTCAGTTCTATACTTCTTTTTTTAATGTTGGGAGATTTAGGACCCGCAATAGTTGTTTGTTTTACGTTCATAATAATGTTTTCATTTTCCCGGGGTGATTTCTTTTATATGATTGGTGCAGTTGTTCTTTTTGTTTTAGCAAATTGGCTTTTAAAAAATGTATGGCTTGCCACTGCTGTTACGGCTGCAATACTAACCCTCACAATCTTGTTCATACGTAAACAAAGTAGCGAGTCTTCTATTATGGCTCTGGTTGTGATTGCCGGTTTTATGTTGTTAGATCAGGTGCCTTTTTTAGATAAGTTATTTCCTGGCCCTGTGCAAAGATTGGTGGATAGAAAATCCATCTGGATGGATAAGTGGAATAATGAAGTATTTGGAGGCGACCAGATAGCAAACGGAATATGGGCTATGTCTAGTGGAGGTGTGACTGGTCAGGGTGTTGGGGAAGGATTTGCCAAAACTATTCCTGAGGCACATACGGATATGATTTTGCCCTCCATAGGTGAAGAATTTGGTTGGGCGGGAATTTTAGCTGTTTTTGTATTATTTCTAATCTTCCTGCACAGGTCAATAATCATCGGAAGACATACCGGCACACCATTTTTATTTTATTTGTGCACCGGCATTGGAGTGGCCACATTTGTACAATTCCTGCTGATTGCCGGAGGTTCAATTGGAGCATTGCCGCTATCCGGTGTTTCATTACCCTTTGTTAGCTATGGGGGCTCCTCGCTCATTTGTAATCTACTGGCCGCCGGGTTCTTATTATCAGCTTCCATTGTGCAGGGTTCTCCTGTGCAAATGAAATATATTGCCCGACAACAAGATAAAAACCTTGTCCCCGCTTTATTAGCGGCATCTTTAGGTTTAGTGTTATTGGCAATAAACGTTTCCCGCTATCTTTTTAATAATAAAAAATGGGTAGTACAGCCTGCTTTGGTGGCAGAGCGAACCGGTGCCCGCATGTTTAGTTACAATCCTCGGATTGCCATCTTGATGAACAGATTGCAGGCAGGTACATTGTTAGATCGCACTGGGAAAGTTCTTGCAACCAGCAAGCCGGAATTGATCAGGCAACAGCAGGATTCATTAATAGCTGCCGGATTTCAGAGAAGTTCCCTTCAGGCATTAGAGCATAAAAGGTTAGATCGTTATTATCCTTTTGCAGAACAAATGTTTTTTTGGACAGGTGATGCAAATACCGGCATTTTCAACGGTTCTACTAATGGGTATTTTGCAGAATATGAACACGGTGCAGAGTTGAGAGGTTTTCAAACCCCCACTGTAAACTATAATGTTACTGCAAGCCGGTTTCGGGAAAACAGGTTTCTTCCACAGACAGTTACAGAAATGACTGTGAGTAAAAAAGATTATAGTGCTTTAGCTCCGTTACTTCTCGCTGGTATTAACAGTAAGGAGGTTGAGGCATTTAAAAAAAGAAATAGAGACATAAAACTCAGTATGGATGCAGTTCTGCAAACCAGCATCCAAAGATCTTTGCAAGCTGATGATAGTCTTACAGACAACAGGGTTTCTGTTGTGGTTATGGAAGATTCCACAGGCGATGTATTGGCATCTGCTAACTACCCTTTGCCTCCGGTGAATGATTGGGAACTGATCACCATGTCAGCCTCAGAACAAAGTCGTTTGCCGTACTGGCTTACAGGCCGCGACCTTGGTTTTACGCATGCCTCTCAACCCGGCTCAACTGTAAAAGTGCTTACAGCTTTAGCTGCATTTAATAAATTAGGCGAACCGGTAGCCAGAAAATCCATTCTCATCCGCCCACATGACCTGATAAGAGTGAGTGGATTAGAGCCCGACGAAACTGGTAACATTACTATTGAACGTGCAATTGTTAAATCAAATAATTCTTTTTTCATAAAATTGGCAAATGAGGAGCAATTACAGGAGGAAATGGGGACGTTATATATGCAGACAGGCATGTTCTTGCGGGGTGTAGGTGGTTATTATTATGACCGCAACCCGGATAATAATAATCAGCAAGATCAATGGAGAAAATTCTGGCGTAAAACAGAGTTCCGAAGCATTAGAATTTACAATAAAAATGATATACGAAAAACACGGGGCAGGGGTGTTTCGGGCATGGCGTGGGGCCAGGGAGAATTAATAGCTACTCCGGCGGCTGTTGCAAGGCTGGCGGCAGGTGTTGCTAATAAAGGCAGTATAGTGCCAAATCGCTACGTAATAAAAATTAGTGATTCCATTTTACCTGTTAAGCCCGCTTTTCCTATTGCAAAAGATACACAATATGCACAGCTGCTTACAGATTTTATGAAGAAGCAAAGTGCCAATAAAATAGACAAGTTAGGAATTAAAGTTGCAGGTAAAACCGGTACACCCGAACGAATAGTAAGGAGAGAAAGAATAAATGATGGTTGGTATGTTTTCTTTGCACCAAAAGCAAACGGTCAGGGGCATGTTGTCGTCTGTATTCGTATGGAAGATGCTATAGGTTCAAGCGAGGCTATAAAATTAGCTGGAAAACATGTTATTCCCCGGTTGCTGGAGCGTGGATATATAAAAGGCTTTGACGAACGGGCAAAAAAGTTAGAGAAACTTCCCCGAGAATTAGAAGCTAATGTAGTGCCTCTTATGCAAAGGTGAGTTTGGTATAAAAGTTTACTTAGTAACAACATCATGAAGCTTACTACGGAAGAACAGCATCAAATTTGGACTGTTTCTTGAACTAAATGAGTTAAGGAAAAAACGAAAATTCACAAATAAAATGCTTGACATATTCAAAAAGAAAAATGAAAACCCTGTTCAGGATGTAAAGACTGTGCGGGATACTTTGCTACAGTTTATAAAAGAGCGATTAAAAAGATTGGAAGGCGGTGAAGGTGGAAACATAAAAGGGCTTCAGTTATTTATTAATTGTAGCGAAGAGGATAAACATATGTATGAATCGGCTGTTTATTACGAGGAACAAAATAGATTTAAAGAGGATATTCAAAAAATTGCAGATGACTTTGCAATTGCCTTACCGCATAATTGGACAATGGAAATCACTTTTACAGATAGTCTGCCAAGTGAAGCTACAAAAGCTCCGGATGTAAACGCTGCACTTTTGGTTTTAACACGGAAGCGTACTGTTCACAAAGCGGCATCAGCATATATAAAAGTGCAAAACGGAGAAGCGGAAAAGGAAGTTTATACCGTTACTTCCACTGGTAGTAAGGTATATATTGGACGTGGAAAAAAGGTACAAACAAGTGACGGGTTTTTTCGGTTGAATACTATTGCTTTTCCGGAGGATATTGATAATGAAAGTAATAAGTTTGTGAGCCGGCAACATGCGCATATTGAGTATGATGAAGATTCAGGTTCTTTTTTATTATTTGCTGATGAGGGAGGTGTACCACCACGAAACAAAGTAAAAATACGATCAGTGAAGAAGGCCAACCCTATAAAACTGTACACAACGCAAATAGGGCACCCGCTTGAGGAGGGTGATCAGATACTTTTGGGTGAATCCGCATTATTAGAGTTTAGTTATACAGCAGAATAAATCAGCAGGTAATTATGGGTAAAGTGTTTACTATAACAGAAGGTTTGGAAAATATGGGTGCGTTGAAAACCGGAGGGCAAGGATCTGTTTATAAAGGCAGGCGTATTGGTGAAGTTATTACTGCTGTAAAACTTTTACCTACACCTATTTATAGTGAAAGTAACGATGATAAAAACTTTACTGACTTTCAGAACGAAGTTGAAAAACTCAAAAAAGTAAATGAACATCCGAACCCGAACGTTGTAAAAATTTTAAGCTCCGGCATTACTGAAACAGGAAATTTCCCATTTATAGAAATGGAATTCATAGAAGGTTCTGACCTGGAAGAATTATTAAAACCGCCGTATGATTCCATTTTCACAGTCAAAGAGTCAATAAAAGTTGCGGAACAACTTGCAAATGCATTAGCGCATTGCCACAGAGTAGATGTAAAGCATGGCGACATCAAAAGCAACAATGTTAAGTTCAATATACATTCCGGCAACTATGTGTTAATTGATTTTGGATTGGCAATTATGTCGGATGAACAACGACGAACGAGCTTAAGACATGCCGGAGCTATCGAATTTATGGCACCGGAACAGAGTGAAGGTATTATGCTTTTTCCGAGTGACGTGTATAGCTTTGGAATAATCTTGTTTGAACTACTTGCAGGTTCGGTGCCCTTTCCTCTGAAAGATAAAGGAGAAACAGCAAGGAACGTGGTGATGGTTTCTCATCTGGAGGCGCCGGTACCTGATCTTCTTTCTTTACGAAACCAAAACATGCCTCCCGGATGGAGTGCAGAAAAGAAAGATAGAGAAATACAGGTGCCGCAATGGCTCTTAAACATGATTTATAAATGTCTTGAAAAGAAGCCTGAAGCTCGTTTTAAGCACGGCATGGAGCTTTATGAATATATTATTTTAAACAGTACGCTTACAGCAAATAAAAATGAATCCAGTGCTGTGCATATGAGTTTTTTACAGGAAGAAAATGAAAAATTACTCGCCGAGAAAGACCAGTTGCAAAAACTATTACTTCAATATCAGGACACATCCGGAGACAGGGATAATGAGCTGGAGTTACTTAGAAATAGTATAGCAAGTAAGGATGAAGAAATCAACACTTTAAAACAGGAAAATGCAGATTATTCACCATATTATCAAAGACAAAGAGGCGTTTCAAAAGCCGCATTTTTTTCTCTGCTTTTTCTAACTGGTATGTTAGGTGCTTTTGCAGCATATTCAATTTTCTTCAAGGAAAGCCCATCCCGAACTGCTTCATCACAAGAGGATACACTAACCACATCTAATCACCAATCCTATTCGGATACATTCCGACAAAGTTCATCAACAAATCAGCCGTTAAAGAACAATAACAGGGTAGTTGATACCTCACCATCTAATACAGGTGTTCGGGAACAAAAAAAAGATGAGCGGGAAGAGGAGAGAAAAAAACAAACAGATCCAATGACTTTTGATACTGCTGATGCAGGAAATGATGAGGTACAAGATTCCTCTCCGGAAAATACAGCTCAACAACAGAATAAAAAGGTAAAGCAATATAGAGTTGTTGCTGAGAGAGCATACTTCCATAACGAGCCAGACCGAAGCACACGCAGGAATGCCTTTATTGTTTACTGGAACAATGCTGTTATTGAGGCTTTGGATGAAAAAAATGGCTTTATATATGTAGTATACACCAATCACCTTGGCCAAATTTCGAAAGGCTGGCTGCGGAAAGAAGACCTTGCTCGTGTGGACGAAGAATAGTTTATCAATTGTCCTTTAATTACCTCATTTGCTCAGATTTTTCTGTAAAAAGAAGTAAATTGTTTTGTTTTAAAACTTCTTCATGGGAAATTCAAAGCTCCGGAATTTTATAGATGGTAAATTCATTTCTGCTAAAACTACACGTTATCTTGATGTGGTATCTCCCTTAGATGGTAAACAGCTTTCACAAGTTCCTATGTCCACTGGCACTGATTTGAATAATGCAGTTACAGCAGCAAAATCAGCATTTCCAAAATGGAGTAAAACACCAATTAAAGACCGGGTGCAGGTTTTTTATCGCTATAAGTTTTTGCTGGAAAAAAATATACAGGAATTAGCTGAATTAGTACAGGAAGAAAATGGCAAAACAATTGAAGAAGCAACTGCAGAAATTGAGAAATGTATTGAGCTAACCGAGTTTGCCTGTTCTCTTCCACAATTAGTTACCGGAGAAATTTTAGAAGTTAGCAAAGGTGTTGAATGCAGGACAGAGCATGTTCCGCTTGGTGTGGTTGCATCCATCGTTCCCTTTAATTTTCCAAGCATGGTTCCCAACTGGACAATTCCCAATGCCATTGCTCTTGGCAATTGCTTTATTTTAAAACCAAGTGAAAAGGTTCCGCTAAGTGCCGGAAGAATTGCAGAACTTTTAAAGGAAGCCGGCTTACCGGATGGAGTTTTCAACATTGTTCATGGAGATGTCGAAATTGTTGAAGCCATTTGTGATCATCCTGACATTCAAGCTGTGTCATTTGTCGGCTCAACCAAAGTTGCAAAAATTGTTTACCAAAGAGCAACTGCAAAGTATAAAAGATGCCTTGCTTTAGGAGGAGCAAAAAATCATTTAATGGTGATGCCTGATGCTATTCCGTCAATGACTGCACAGAATGTTGCAGCTTCCATGAGTGGCTGCGCAGGCCAACGCTGTATGGCCGCATCGGCAATGGTAGCGGTGGGAGAAACAGACCATATTATTCAAAAAATTGTTGAAGAGGCAAAAAAAATTGTTCCGGGAAAAAATTTAGGTGCTGTCATCAGCAAAGAATCAAAAGATAAAATTGAAAAATATATAACAGAAGCAGAACAGCAAGGTGCAAAAATTTTGCTTGATGGACGTAATGCAAAAGTATTAGGAAAAGAAAACGGAACTTACGTTGGCCCAACAGTTATTGACCATGTAATGCCCGATATGTCTGTTGCTACAGAAGAAATTTTTGGTCCGGTCATCAGCATTATGCGAACAAAAACTGTTGATGAAGCGCTGGCAATTGAGAATGCAAATCCGTACGGAAATGCAGCGGCGGTATTCACCCAAAATGGTGGTGTGGCTCGTTACATCATGGAAAAAGCAAGTGCCGGGATGATCGGGGTGAATGTCGGCGTTCCCGTTCCCCGTGAGCCATTTTCCTTCGGCGGCTGGAACGAAAGCAAGTTTGGTATGGGAGACATTACAGGAAAAAGCTCAATTGAATTCTGGACGAAGCTGAAAAAAACAACAGTCAAGTGGAATCCCGAAGCTGGAGTCAATTGGATGTCATAGTCTGAACTGGGATTTATGGATTGAATTAGTGGGATGTACACAAATTGTGATGATATAAAAATTCTACAATCAACAAGGTCACAATTTGTGACTTTGAAAAAAAGTTATAAGGTTACGATTTGAAACCTTAGATTTTTGAGGTAAAATGAAAACCCAGCCTAGTAATTTCTTACAATAGAAAATTTCATAAATGGAAACTGTAAGCAAAACTTCAAAAAAGAACTCTACCCAAAGCCCCCCTTCAGGGGATGGGGGCATCATTCAGGACAATCTTGATTACACCCTCTTTTCCTGGAGCAAGCAAAAAGGAACAAATCCTATTGCAGTAAAATATGCCGAAGGCGTGTATTTGTATGATTACGATTGCAAGCGGTACATTGATTTTTCAAGTGGTTTGATGAATGTGAACATTGGTCATGGGAACCAGAGAGTGACAGAAGCAATTGTGCGGCAAATGCAGGAAGTGGCTTATGTAACACCCAGTTGCGTAACAAAGGCCCGTGGTGAACTAGGGAAAAAGTTAGCATCCATTACTCCAAAAGGTTTGAACAAAACATTGTTTACTACAGGCGGTGCAGAAGCTATTGAGAATGCGGTCAAACTTGCAAGACTTTATACCGGCAGACATAAAATTCTGACACGATATCAATCTTTTCACGGCGCATCCATGGGAGCTATTTCCGCAGGAGGTGACCCGCGAAGGATTGCTGTTGATGCACAACAGGCGCCGAACTTTGTTCATTTTGATATTCCTTATGCATACCGCTGGGAATATGGTGAAGAAAATTTATTGAAAGAATCCATTGCACATCTTGAAAAAGTAATTGCTTTCGAAGGACCACAAAATATTGCAGCTATTCTGCTTGAAGGTGAATCCGGTACATCGGGTTGTTTCAAATATCCGGTTGGCTACCTGAAGCAGGTAAGAGAAATCTGTAACAGACACGGCATCTTATTTATCGCCGACGAAGTGATGAGTGGCTTTGGCAGAACAGGAAAATGGTTTGGTGTTGAAAACCATGACGTGGTGCCGGACATGATTGCCACTGCGAAAGGAATCACTTCCGGCTATATTCCTTTGGGTGCATTGATAGTCTCCGATAAAATTGCCAAGCAATATGATGATAATGTTCTTTGGCTTGGTCTGACTTATTCCGCTCATCCTGTTTGTTGTGCTGCTGCATTGGAGGTTTTAAAAATTTATGAAGACGACAATCTGATTGAGAATGCAAGAGAGATGGGCAAATACATTGACAGCAGAATTGAAGAATTGAAAAAGAAACATCCGTCAATCGGCGACTGGAGAAATACAGGTTTGCTTGGCTGTTTGGAATTGGTGAAGAACAGGAAGACAAAAGAACCAATGGCGCCCTTCAATGCAAAGCCAGATGAAATGACTGTGATGAATAAAATAGCAGCAAAAATCAAAGAGTTGGGCATGTACACATTTGTGCGTTGGGGCTTCATTTTTATTGCTCCGCCGCTTTGCATAAACAAAGAACAAGTTGATGAAGGGCTTGAAATTATTAGTGAAGCTTTGAAGATTGCTGATGAAGATTTAAACTAATTCACTTTTTCAGCTTTCAGATTGTTAGTCAGCTGCGACAGCGGGGGTAGCAAAGAGCTCCACTGATATTTGAATTATTATGAGTAGTAAAATAAAGAGCAAAATCTCAAAACCCAACCTTACAAACATGAAAAAGATCCTTTGGATTGTGCTTTTACTTGTAGCATTTACAAGTTGCAATCAACAAAATATAGACACTAAATCAGAAGGTGAAAAATTAATGCAGACTAGCCGGGAAT
>JBHENB010000025.1:0-459 GCA_046262255.1 Chitinophagaceae bacterium | reverse complement strand
CTAAGTTACTGGTCGGATGATGCAGTTGTTATCTCAGCTGGAGAACCGACTTTGAAAGGCAAAGATGGCTTACGACAAATGGTGGAAGGAAGTTTTAAAAGTCCGGGATTTCAAATTTCGTGGGAACCAAAAAGTGTAGAGATCTCTAAATGTGGCGACTTAGGATATTTACTTGAGAATACAAGGATGACAATGACAGACTCTGTTGGCAAATCTTCGGTTCAAAATTTTGAAGCGGTAACCATTTGGAAGAAACAAGCCGACGGTTCATGGAAATGTGCAGTGGATGTGTTATCACCTGTTCCAAAGCAATGACTTACAAATTAGGGATTGATGAAGGCTTAAAGATTATCAGCGAAGCATTGAAGATTGCGGATGAACATACTGTCTGATTCCAATAACAACTACCATAAAAAAATTACATGTTCCGGTTATTCATCTTGTGCATCAGTGTTGCAT
>JBHENB010000024.1:14324-38218 GCA_046262255.1 Chitinophagaceae bacterium | reverse complement strand
CTGCAATTTTCGGAGGATAAATTAATACAACACTTGTATAAATTCATTGAAAAATATTTTTATGGATTGATAATTTTTCTATTATTGCAGCCCTGCGAAGAATTAATAAACTAAGATGAGTAAGAAACAACTTTATACTTTGGAGTACCCTGTCAGGTGTTCGCCAGCTATTCTCTATGAATTTTTATCCACTGCATCTGGCTTACAAGAGTGGTTTGCAGAGCAGGTAGATGAAAAAGATGGAGTGTTTAGTTTTGGCTGGAATGGTTCACAAGAAACTGCAGACGTGCTGGATAGCGAAGAAGATAAATTTATTCGTTTTCATTGGACACATGCTCCAAAGGATGAATATTTTGAATTTAAGATTGAACGATCAGAAGTTACAAATCAAACAATTTTAATAATTAAAGATTTTGCTGAAAAAAAAGAAATAAAAGATCAAAGCATGCTATGGGACTACCAGGTCAAAGATCTGTTTCATCGTCTGGGCGCATAAATACTTCACTAGCTTAATAATATTGATAGGAATAACTTCCAGCTATTTAAAATATTGCCTGTTACTGAATCAAGCTCTATAATAGGCCACTTTGTACTGATCTTTAAATGGTCATTTTCGTTACACAGTCTTTTAAATTCACTGGAAGCCATTTGTTTTATTAGGATAACATGGCTCGCTTCAAAATGATGGTGCCACTGATCTTCATTAATATTAATATAATAATCCTTGTGGGCTAACTGTTCAAAGGCATTTACCATTTTATGAGCGAACTGTGTTTTATATCTGCCGGATAAATGCAGTGTGATGCTGAAAAAATTTCCCCACCAAAAAAGGCTTCTCACAGCGAAAATATTTTCCGGTGTAAAATTTCTTGGATAATCCAGTACTAAGTAAGGCAGACCCAAATAATTTTCTCCCTTTGAAATCTTAGGGGGGGTAGCAAACAAAGTATGCTGAGCAGAAAAGTCATTATCATTATTAACATGGTTTATCATTTGCTGTTGCAGGTATTGCAATAAGTTTTTTACCTTTTGTAATACATTATTCTTCGTTAAAATAATTTCAGCATTGCTCAATAGTTCTATCTCGGGCTGTGAAAAATGTATTTTTGTTTCCATCAGCTTCTAAAATAATGAATAAAGCATTAAGGGCTTGTGCTTAAAAAGTTAGACATACTTGTTATTAAATCATTCATTGGTCCGTTTGCAGCCACTTTTTTCATCACACTTTTAGTTTTAGTGATGCAATTTTTTTGGCTGTGGATAGATGATTTTGTGGGCAAGGGTTTGAGTACCGGCGTTATTTTAGAATTTATCTGGTACCAAAGTGCAGTGTTGGTGCCGCTGGCTTTACCACTGGCAGTTTTACTTTCTTCCTTAATGACATTTGGCAACCTTGGAGAAAGCTATGAACTGGTTGCTGTGAAAGCTGCCGGTATTTCGTTGCTTCGTTTTATGTACCCATTGTTTTTTGTGGTTCTGATTATCTGTAGCATTGCTTTTCTTTTTTCTAACTACATTATTCCTGTAGCAAATTTAAAATCCAGAACGCTTCTTGGGGATATTGTTTATGCAAAACCTGCTTTTGATTTAAAAGAAGGTGTGTTTTATGATAAGATTAATGGATTTGCTATAAAGGTTGGCAAAAAAGAAAATGACAGCATTATAAGAGATATTATCATTTATGAGCAAAGCGGTGGATTGCAGGATAATTTTATTGTTGCAACCAACGGAATAATGCGTGTATCGGAAAACAGAAGGTTTTTGGAATTTAATCTAAGAAACGGGTGGCGCTATCAGGAGCGGGGCAGCAATTCTTCAACAAATACTGAATTTATCAGGCTTGGATTTAAAGAATATACCAAACAGTTTGATCTGAGTTCTTTTCAATTTCAGAGATCAGCAGACAGTTTAAATAAAAGTAACTGGCGGATGTTGAGTATGCGCCAGTTGAAAGTAGCAATTGATTCTATGGAGAAACAAAATGCTTTAATAGGCAAAAAAATCAAAGATGAAGTATTTGCGCAGGCAATCTTTGTAAAGTATTTGGATAGTAACTGGCAACAAATTCCTGCACCAAAATTTTCTGTAAAAGACTTTAATCAACTAATTCCAGATTCACTTCAAAGGACTATCCGGGAGCGGGTATCGGGCAGAATAAGCAGTTTACGTACTACCAATGAAATCATTTTATCGCAGCATGAGCAACAGCAAAATGAGTTGCGGAGACATGAAATTGAATGGAACAGAAAAATTTCTTTGTCTTTAGCCTGCCTTGTGTTGTTTATGATTGGTGCACCACTTGGTTCTATCATTCGAAAAGGTGGCTTAGGTAACTCTATGGTATCATCCATTATTTTCTTTATGATCTTCTATTTCATTAGTAATACAGGAGAAAAATTTGCTAAAGGGGGTGCAATAGATGCATTTACGGGCATGTGGCTTTCTACATTTGTTTTAGTGCCTGTTGGAATTTTCCTTATTCATAAAGCCATGCGTGACTCACAATTATTAAATAAAGAATATTACTTCCGCACATGGCGAAAGCTGCAAAAAACGTGGCAGGGAAAAGGGCTGAAAAGTATTTTGTAATTTTATAAAAATTAAAATATGGAAGCGGCAACTTCACGAAGAAAATTTATCACTAATTCAGGCAAGGCCGGGTTAGGTGTGTACCTAAGCTTATGCGGCTCTTCTTTGTTAACCTCTTGTTCAGTAGTAAGAAGAAATACAATAGGTTCATACCAAACCGGGTTTGATCAAACTTCTTTGCCCTATTCATACAATGCATTATCGGAGTCAATTGATGCAGCAACTATGGAAATACATTACACCAAACATGCTGCAGCATATGCAACTAATTTGCAGGATGCAGCAAAAAACGAAGGCGTAGATAGAAAAAAGCCTCTGGAAGAAGTATTAAACCGCATTTCCAAATATTCTTCCAAAATGCGTAACAATGGCGGCGGGCACTACAACCATGAACTTTTCTGGAGAAGCATGTCACCAGGTGGGGGCGATGCACCCAAAGGAAAATTAGCAACAGCTATTGATGAAAGCTTTAATTCATTTGAAAGCTTTAAAACACAATTCTCCGATGCCGGTAAAAATCGCTTTGGCAGTGGGTGGGCGTGGCTGTTTTTAGATAAAGACAAAAAACTTAGAATAGGCTCCACTGCTAACCAGGATAATCCTTTAATGGATGTAGCAGAGGTTAAGGGTTTTCCTGTTTTGGGCCTGGATGTTTGGGAACATGCATATTATTTACGCTATCAGAATAAGCGACCGGAATATATTAATAACTGGTGGAAAGTGGTTAACTGGAAATATATCCAGGAACGGTACGATTCTGTTGTGTAACTTATCGGCCAATTCCTGTATTTGAATTTACAACAACAACAAAGCTTAAGTAATATTCGCTTGCAGCGATGGATTGCTATTGCATCCTTTCTTTTGTTGGTTATAAAGTTCAGCGCCTATTACATAACACATTCAGTATCTATTTTAACCGATGCACTGGAAAGTATTGTGAATGTTGTAGCAGGCTTTATCGGTTTATACAGCCTTTATGTTTCTGCCAGGCCAAAAGATATTAATCATCCTTACGGCTATGGTAAAGCAGAGTTTATTTCAGCTGCGGTGGAAGGTACTTTAGTGCTTTCGGCAGGTGCAATAATTATATACAATGCACTAAAGAATCTATTGATTCCGCAACCAATCCATCAAATTAATACAGGTATTTATCTTATTACTGCAACAGCCATTGTTAACTGGCTATTGGGATGGATCGCTTACAGGAGAGGGATGGCAAGTAAATCGCTGGCTCTAAGTGCAAGTGGAAAGCATCTCCAGGCAGATTGCTACTCAACCCTGGCCATTATTGCGGGGTTAATTTTAATTGCTTTCACACAATATATATGGATTGACAGTATGGTGGCAATTGGTTTTGGATTGTATATCATTTACACGGGCTATAAAATTGTTCGTAGTTCATTGGCAGGTATTATGGATGAAGCAGATATGATCTTACTGGAAAAAATGGTAGATGTGCTGAATAAAAATCGCACAGATAATTGGGTGGACCTGCACAATCTAAGGGTAATTAAATACGGCAATGTGTTACACGTGGACTGTCATTTAACGGTGCCATGGTATTTAAATGTTAATCAGGCACATGAAGAAATTGACCATCTGGCAAGATTAATTCGTACAGAGTTTGGAGAGTCGTTAGAATTGTTTGTGCATTCAGATGGTTGCCAGTATTATCAATGTCATATTTGTGATAGGGATAATTGTCCTGTACGCCAGCATAGTTTCAAACAAGAAATTTTATGGACGGCAGATAATGTTTTAGAAAACAGAAAACATGGCATTGACGACTTAAAAAGAGCAAAATAAGTATTATGAAAACAACAACAATATGGAAAAGCGCCCAGGCGTTTAACAGCAAGTACAATACTAATGAAATTGAAATAGATGGTACAAATGGCTTTAGTCCGAAGGCTTTGCTTTTAAGTGGATTAGCTGGTTGTTCGGGTATTGATGTTGTAGAAGTTCTGGAGAAAATGAGAGTAGCATTTTCTGATCTTGTAATTGAAGCAGAAGCCGATCAAACGGAAGAACACCCAAGAGTTTTTAAGGACATACATCTTAACTACAAGATTACAACTGAGGAGGAAAGCCGTGGTAAAGTAAAAAAAGCCATTGACCTATCTCTGGAAAAATATTGCGGCGTTGCGGCTATGCTAAAAAAGAATTCACAAATTCATTATACAATTCAAATTGTTTCAGAACAGCAATAAATTTTCTTCATCTAAAAATAAATATATGAGTTTACGTCTTGGCGACACAGCACCAAATTTAAAGCACAAACAACAGCAGGAGAAATAGATTTTTATGAGTACTTAGGGAACGGCTGGGGAATTTATTTTTTCACCCCGCAGATTATACTCCGGTATGTACTACTGAATTGGGTAAAACTTGCGCTATACTGCAGTGCCCCGGGAAGAAAGCCTGAAAAATAGCTGGTAAGTTTAGCAGGAAAATTCTCCTGTTGTGCGATAAACATTTATTGCTTTTTCCATTTGTTTAATTGATTTAGTAAGGCACGCATATCTTTTGGTAACGGTGCTTCCAGGTTATATTGTTCGGCATTCACTCCGCGGAAAGTTAATTGTGATGCATGAAGTGCTAAGCGGTTTAATATTGGTTTTTCTTCTTCCTGCGTTTTTGCAAGATTGTATTTATGCTTTAGCTGCGAAATAAAAACAGGTTTTCCGTCACCATACAAAGCATCGCACACAATAGGGTGTCCGAAGTGATTCATGTGCACACGAATCTGGTGCGTTCGGCCCGTATGAATACGAAATTGCATCCATGAATAAGATCTAAAATTGGAAAGCACTTCATAATCAGTAATGGCTTCTTTTCCCTTTCTGTAGATGGTCATTACACCTTTCTTTACCGGATGCTCAGCAATAGGTTCGTTGATTGTTCCGGTTTTTGGTTCAGGTGAACCCGTTACAAGCCCTAAATAAATTTTAGAAGTTTCTCTGTGTTCAAACTGCATTGAAACATGCTTATGTGCCTGCGCATTCCGTGCAAAAACAACGATGCCGCTGGTTTCTCTGTCCAACCGGTGAACAGTGTAAACTTCACCAATCTGATGTTGCAGTAATTGTTTTAGAGAGATAGATTTTCCCTCTCTATCCGGAATAGTAAGCAAACCTGCAGGCTTATTAATCGCAATAAGATCATAATCGGCAAAGACGATCAATTCTTCAACCCTCATTATTAACTCATTAATCAGTGTAATCCGCGACTTCCTAATCTATAAATCAGCGATTTCCTTTTCCAAAATATTTTAATTCCCGCACTTCTTTTTCAGTAAGGAAGCGCCATTTACCCCTCAGAATATTTTTTTTTGTAAGCCCGGCAAAAACTACACGGTCAAGATTTTTTACATCATATCTAAAGTGTTCGAAAATGCGTCGGACAATGCGGTTCCTGCCGCTGTGTATTTCCACTCCAATTTGAGTCTTATCTTTTGAATCAGTGTACGCCAAAGCATCCACTTTGGCTAATCCATCCTCCAGATCTATACCTTTTAAAATAGATTCGTAATCATTTTTTGTTAAAGGCTTATCTAATGTAACTGCATACACTTTTTTTACTTCATTACTTGGATGAGTTAATTTTTGTGATAATTCACCATCATTGGTCAGTAGCAAAACACCGGATGTATTTCTGTCTAATCTTCCAACGGGATACACTCTTTCTTTAGTTGCATTTTTAATGATATCCAAAACCGTTTTGCGTCCTAATTCATCTTCTGTTGTAGTAATGTAATCTTTTGGTTTGTTCAGTAATATATAAACAAGATTTTTTACAGGCTGTATTTTCCTGCCATTTACAATCACATCATCATTTTCAGACATTTTGTAGCCAGGTTCTGTAATAATGTTGCCATTTACTTTTACTTTCCGGCTTTTTATGATCTCTACTGCATTCCTGCGGGAAGATACGCCGGCATGAGCAATGTACTTGTTCAGAGGCATCGGTGAGTTTGATATTTGAGATTTGATAGTTGAAGTTACTTCTGGTTTCTGCCGTCGGTCGTCGGCCGTCTGACGTCTTTTCTGGTTAAAATATTCTTCACGTTCTTTTTTCCATTGTTTTTTCTCCTGCCTTAATTGTTCTTTTAAAGCACTGCCTTTTTTTTTTGGCCTCTGAAATTTTTCAAAACCTGAATTCTTTTTCATTGATATAAAGATACCTGCAAATAAAAAACCGCCCTGCATTTGCAGAACGGTCTTTGATTCTTCGTAGAATATCAAAAAGGTTTACTTTACCTTTTTCCCTGGACGCTTCCGCTCCCGGGACTGTAATTTTTGGATTTGTTCTTCAGTTAAGATTGTTTTCATTTCGGCACGCTGCTGCTTCATTAGTTCCTGTAAACGTTCCCTTTTTTGTTCTTTGGTTAGGGTATTATCATTTTTCAATGCCTCGGCCTTTGCATGGTAACTCTCGCGTAACTGGGTAATCTTTTGTCTCTGATCATTAGTCAGATCTACTTCTTCTGATATTTTTCCTGCCTTTTCTTTACGGCTTTTTAATCCTTTTTCTTTTTGCTCTTTTTTACTTTTTGCAAGTTGCTCTTTTTGTTCTGCAGTTAAAACAGCCTGAATATCTTGTTTATGTTGCTTTTGAAGCGAATGCTTTTTTTCATTCATTTCTTTCACTGTCAATTGATCCTGCTTACGCAACTCTTCCATCTGCTTTCTGAAATTTTCATTAATACTACGGATACGTGTTTGCTGGTCATTTGAGAGGTTTACCTGCTGACGTATTTCGTGATGAGTCCGCTGGTTGTGTTTTATTTTTTCTTTACCATTTTTTTGGGCGTTCACAGAGCCTGTAAACGCAAAGATCAATACTGCAATTATTATTTTTTTCATTTTAATGTTTGTTTGGGTACAGGAATAAAGACCCATAAAAATGGCTGAAGTTTAAACAGCAGTGTTAAATAAGGTTAATCTGCTGTTCATTTAAGTAAAGGGGTGCCTGTGGATGGTTTATCAGCCGTTAAGTTGTTATGACTATAGGGCGATGAGTTTTTATTGGCAAGCTGGCCGCAAGCAGCATCTATATCTTTACCTCTGCTTCTGCGAAGACGTGCATTTACTTTGTGTTTTTCCAGGTACGCCATAAAATCATTAACCTTTTGCTCTGATGGCTTTTCAAATTTTGCAAAATCAATTGGATTGTATTCAATGATGTTCACAAGGTCTGCAGGCACCTGGCGATAGATATTTATTAGATCATCTGCATCTTTTACAGAATCGTTGAAGTTGTTGAAAAGAATATACTCAAAAGTTATTTCGTTTTTTGTCTGCTGGTAAAAATAATTTAGGGCGTAGATAAGAGACTGCAGATTGTTGCTTTCATTGATCGGCATTATTTCATTCCGTTTTTTATCAGTAGCCGCATGAAGAGAAAGGGCAAGTTTGAACCGCACCTTGTCATCGCCTAACTGTTTAATTTGTTTAGCTACTCCTGCAGTTGAGACAGTTATACGCCTGGGGCTCATAGCTAAGCCGTCTTGTGACGTTATTTTGTCAATTGCCCGCAAAACATTTTTGTAATTCAGCAGAGGTTCTCCCATGCCCATGAAAACTATATTGGTAAGTTTTTTTCCATAAACTTTCTCGCATTGCTGATTGATTAGAACTACTTCATCATATATCTCATCAAAATCAAGATTTCGCTTGCGTTCCATATAGCCGGTAGCACAAAACCTGCAACTTAAGGAGCAGCCAATTTGCGAGGAAACACAGGCCGTATAACGGGTTTCAGCAGGGATCAAAACACCTTCACAAAGATGTCCTTCATGTGTTTTAAAACGGAACTTAATTGTACCATCCAAACTAATTTGTGTAGCATCAATTGTTAGTACAGGAAGGGAAAAATTATCTCCAAGCTGTTGGCGCAGGTCTTTACTCAAATTGGTCATATCAGCAAACGAATGAGCATGTTTTTGCCATAGCCATTCCCTTAATTGGCTAATACGAAACTTCTTTTCACCAATACTTTCAAAATATTGCTCCAGCTCTTGCAATGATAATTGCCTAATATTTCTCTGAGCCACCTTTAGCATTATGCAAAGATACTTTTAAGCTTTAAGAGGAGTGAAGGGGACGTAGTAACTTGCACCCTTTTAACAATTAATGCATTAGAGTATATGGTATGAGAGAAGTTTATGTAATAGATGCAGTGCGCACGCCAATAGGAAAATTTGCAGGAGCATTAAGCAGCGTACGGCCTGACGATATGCTGGCACATGTAATTAAAGAATTACTGGTAAGAAATAAAAATATTGATATTAATTGCATTGAAGATGTAATTGCAGGAGACGCTAATCAGGCGGGTGAAGATAACAGGAATGTGGCACGCATGGCTGCATTGCTTGCCGGTCTACCTGTTACGATTCCGGGTAATACAGTAAACAGATTATGTGCATCTGGCTTACAGGCAATCATGGATGGTGCACGTCAAATTATGTGTGAAGATGCAGAGCTTATTATTTCCTGCGGAGTTGAAAGCATGACAAGAGCACCATTTGTAATGTCAAAAGCAGCTACACCTTATCAACGAACAGCAGAAATTTATGATACTACTTTAGGTTGGCGGTTTGTGAACGACAAATTAAAAGATGCACATTATCCATACAGCATGGGAGAAACAGGAGATAATGTTGCAAAGCAATGGAAGATAAGCCGCGAAGCACAAGATGAATTTGCATTAAGTTCGCAGGAAAAATATTTTGCTGCCTTAGATGCAGGAAGATGGAAAAACGAGATTGTGCCAATACAGGTTGAAGGAGAGAAAGGGAGCTCAAAAATTGTAAATACAGACGAACATCCACGTAGAACATCAATAGACAAATTAGCTGCATTAAAACCTGTATTTACTAAAGACGGTACTGTTACTGCCGGTAATGCCGCAGGCTTAAATGATGGTGCTGCAGCAATGCTGTTGGCGAGTGAGCAGGCAGTAAAAAAATATGGTTTAAAACCAATTGCTAGAGTAATTTCTATGGCGGTTGCGGGTGTTGACCCTGCAATCATGGGGATAGGTCCGGTGCCAGCAACACAAAAAGCGTTGAAAAGAGCAAGCTTATCTATTGCTAACATCGAACTTATTGAATTGAACGAGGCATTTGCATCGCAAGCTTTAGCTTGTATTCACGACCTGCAACTTGACAGGCAAAAAGTAAACGTTAATGGCGGCGCTATTGCGTTAGGGCATCCGCTGGGTTGCAGTGGTGTTCGGCTTTCCACAACATTGGTTCATGAAATGGATCGCCGGGGAAGCAAATATGGACTGGCTACAATGTGTGTAGGGGTTGGACAAGGTGCAAGTATTATTTTTGAGAATTGTTAGTATGATAAAATTTCTAGTGTTTTTACTCTTTATTTTTTGTTCTTCCTGTTCGCTTTTCAATGGAACTGGCTTGCGGAAAAGCAGTGTATATTTCAATAATCCTCAAGGCAGTGAAACAATGAGTTTAATGGTGCCTAAGGGGTACAGGCAGCAACAGATAAATGATTCTGCAAAGGGGCACTTGTACTTATATCCAAATGGTGCTTTTTTGTACTTTGTACAACTTTCAAACAGCGGAGATTACCAGGTAATTAATAAAGAAGCGAATATTTCGCAGCCTCAATTACCGGAAGGCCTTTTTTATAAGGGGCAGGATTCAACCGGCCGTTTTTGGCGGGAAGTGCAATTAAAAAATTTCCGCTTTGGTTATAGAAATGTAACGTCTGACCAGGAAATCAAGTTCGATTCTTCACTGAATTATGCAGCAGGTATTATTAAATAAATACGCCCGATTGTTGCTTTGATGAACACGATTTTGGTAGCACTAACGAAGAGTAAGTTCAATTCATCGCAGTATTTTGTAAGGTAAAAAATCAAACGGAACTGTTTGCTGTTCACCTGATTGAATATTTTTTATGGTACACACGTTATCCTTCACTTCTCTGATCACAAAAGGAATTTTCTTTTCCTCTGCATACTTAAACTGCTTTTCTGGTTTTGCAGGCTCGTGATAAATTTCTGCAGCAATTCCCTTTTGCCGTAGTTGTTGCATAAGTTGGTAAGCAACTTTATTTTCTTCTTCTCCTAAATTAAAAAACAAAATTTTTGTGCCTTGCTCTACTGCAGGCGGAAATAAATTCAATTCTTCCATCACATCGTATATTCTATCCACCCCAAATGAAATTCCAACACCTGGGATGTTGGGTACTCCAAACAAACCTGTAAGATCATCATAACGTCCACCGCCACCAATAGAGCCGATGTTAATTTCCGGCGGAGCTTTAGCTTCGAAAATAATACCAGTATAATATTCAAGGCCTCTTGCTAATGTCAGGTCAATATTAATTTTAGATTTTAAATTTTCGATTGCTGATTGGTTTATATAATTTAAAATAAATTCCAGATCTGCCACACCTTTTTGTCCAGTCACAGAGTTTTCTAAAAAACGTTTCAAAAAGTCTATGGTTTCGTTGTTAGTTCCTTTAAAAGAATAAACCTGTAAAAGTCGCTCCAGTTTTTCTATTGGAATATCTTCTTTAGATAATTCTTCTTTTACCCCATTCATTCCAATCCTATCTGTTTTATCTATGATTGCAAGAATTTCCTTTTCTCTTAGCCCAACTCCACAAACTTCCAATGTTCCTTTCAGGATTTTTCGATTGTTAATCTGTAATCTGCAATCTACAATCTGCAATTGCATAAACACATCCTGATAAATATTCACAAACTCCACTTCGTTTAGCAACGAATTACTTCCTACCACATCAGCATCGCATTGATAAAACTCACGGTATCGGCCTCTTTGGGGCCTGTCAGCCCGCCATACAGGTTGAATCTGGTATCTTTTAAAAGGAAATGTTAGCTGACCGTGATGCATTGCTACATATCGTGCAAATGGAATGGTGAGGTCGTACTTTAAGGCACGTTCTGTAATACTTTTTACATTTTTCCCCTGTACTATTTTTTCAAAATCTTCTCTGGCCTGATGTTGTTTAGCCGGATGATCCAATCCGTTATTTAATATTTTAAAAATCAGTTTATCTCCTTCACCACCATACTTTCCCAGCAATGTATCGAGGTTTTCCATCGCAGGAGTTTCCAAAGGTTCAAAGCCGTACAATTCAAAAACTTTTTTTATAGTATTTAGAATGTATTGTCGTTTGCGAACAACATCTGCACTAAAATCCCGTGTGCCGGAAGGTAGAGAAGGTTTACCCCTGTCCCCTAAAGGGGAACTTAGATTTGAAGCATCTTTATTTTTTTTATCTTTCACTTCATATATATTGGAATTGTACAAAAGAACTAATTATTTGTCACAGCAAATTTGAAGAATATTACGATCTAAGTTCCCCTTTTAGGGGGACAGGGGGCGCATATTTATTAATAATAGCATCGCATGCTGCATCAATTAATTTATATGCTTCATGAAAACCCGGCTCTGTCCCATACCACGGATCAGGCACGGAGCGATGTTGCCCCGGATATAATTCATTCAATAACAGATCTACTTTTAGATGGTTGTATTTCTCTTTTGCAATACGCTTCACTTCATACAGCACATCATCACTCATAGCATATATTTTATCATATCGGTCAATATCTTCTTTTACAAACCGCCGGGCTTTTTGGTTGCAGATGTCAATACCATTTAACCTGGCTACCTTTTGCGATAATTCGTGTGGCGGCTGTCCTACATGGTAACTTTCCGTACCAGCACTTTCTATACTCCAGTTTAATCCTGCCTTTTGTGCCTTATGTTGCAGAATACCTTCTGCTAACGGGCTGCGACAAATATTTCCCAAACACACCATTAGTATTTTCATTGATACGTATTTTTTTGGGCAAAAATAACATATCACCATGTGGAGCCATTATTCTTTGTGGAAATTTAACTCTGTTGCATCTACATTTTAAAACAGGTAATTACATTAAATAACTAACTGAATTTTTATCAAGAAAAGATAAGTTTCAGGTAATATTGATACTTGAGAATTAAATGTTTTAAATTGCTTGCCCTGTAAATGGCTTCCATGTTAGAAGAATTTGAAGAGCAGAGAAAAAAGCCGGAAAATTACCGTCGTTCTATTACGGACTATGGTATGGGTGTTTTTTTTGTTTTGTTGGGAATATTCTTTCTTTTATATGATGCATTTAATATTAATCTGCTGGACAGAGAGCCGTCTTCTTTAGATTTTTTAATTGGAGGATTGTTTATTATATACGGTGGGTGGAGAATTTACAGGGGCTATAAAAAGAATTACTTTAAATAAATAGATGGGACATTTACAATGAAGAGGTGGAGTGTACCTGCAGCGGTTTTTTTGTTGTTTAACAGTTGCAGTTTTGATGAGTCTGCAGCATTACCGGATACGAGTGGAAGGGGAACAATACATATTAGTGCAGATGAGTCCTTCAAGCCAGTTATAGACTCACAAATACAGGTTTATGAATCATCTCATCCGCAAACTAAAATTATTGCTCATTATAAACCAGAGGCGGAATGCTTACGGGATTTTGCTGTAGATAGTATAAGGATGGTTATTGCTACAAGGAGCTACACTAAAAATGAGGAAAATTTTATACTTGATTCAATGAAAGTTGAACCAAAAACATTGGGGGTGGCATACGATGCAGTGGCAGTGATTGTTAATCCCCATTCTGCCGATTCTATGTTTACCATGGGAGAAATAAAAGATTTACTGACAGGTAGATATAATAAAAATTTAATACCTGTTTTTGATGGAGTGAGAGCTACCAGCACTGTCAGGTTTATTATAGATTCTGTGTTACGTAATGACTCTTTAAGCCCTAAGGTAGTAGCAGCAAGAAGCAGCCAGGAGGTTATTGATTATATTGCTACAACCAGGAACGCTATAGGATTTATAGGTGTAAGTTGGGTGGGGAACAAAGAAGATTCTATGCAACTTAGTTTTCTAAAAAAAATAAAGCTTGCTCATTTAGAAAGTACTGATAAACCCGGAGCTTATGTACAGCCTGTTCAGGCAAATATTTATACACGCCGTTATCCTATGGTACGTGATTTGGTATATGTATTAAAAGAAAAACATCGGGGACTTGGGCATGGTTTTGCTAACTTCTTAAGCGGAGAACGCGGCCAGCTTATCTTTAAAAGAGCATACCTGATGCCTGCTCAAATGAAATTTGGAGTGCGCACGGCTACAATAACTGAGGAATAAAAATAAAAAGATTAACAAGTAGTATATAAACAAAAAAGCATCTTTCGCATCTATTAATAAACTAAAAAAGCAAGGACATGAAGAAATTAGCTATTGTTTTATTTTTCGCATTCTTTACAACTTTCGGGTTTGCACAGTCTGTGCAGGAAGGTGTAAATCATTTGTATGCAGAGCGCTTGCAAAGTGCAAAAATAACCTTTGAAAAATTACTCGCTTCAAACCCAAATAACATTGAAGCTACATATTGGTTAGGTCAAACCCATATAAGCAATGATGATGTGGCAGCTGCCAGGGCTTTGTATCAAAAAGCATTAACCACAAGCAACAATGCTCCATTGCTTCGTGCAGGCATGGGGCATGTATTATTGCTGGAAAACAAAGCTAATGAGTCAAGGCAGGAATTTGAAGCTGCAATTACTGCAAGCCGGGGGAGAAAAGGTGATGATCCTGTAATATTGAATGCAATTGGCAGAGCCAATGTAAATGCTTATAATGAAAAAGATAAACGAGGTGACCTGAATTATGCTATTGCAAAATTGCAGCAGGCAGCACAGGCAGCACCAAATAATCCTGATGTGTTTATGAATTTGGGAAACGCTTACCGAAAAAAGCATGAGGGAGGCCAGGCTGCTACAAATTATATTAAAGCATCACAATTAAATACATCGTCAGCACTTCCGTACTATCGCCTTGCCATGTTGTACAAAACACAGCGCAACTGGGATATTGTGAATGCAAATCTCGAAAAAGCAATTCAGGCCGATCCCAAATTTGCTCCTGCTTACTTGCAGCAATATGAATACAACTTATTGTACAAAAAAGATTTTAATACGGCCAACACTATAGCAAGTCAATATATTGCTAATGCAGATAAAAGCCCCCAGAATGACTATCTGAGAGCCCAAACACTTTTTCTGCAAAAAAATTATAATGAAGCTATCAGTTTAGGAAAAAATATCCTCAATCAATCTGGTGACAAAGCAAGACCCAGCGTATACAGGTTACTGGCCTATTCTCATCTGGAGAAAGGAGATACAGTAGGTGCACGTATGTATGTTGACCAATTTTTTGCTAAAGTAAAGGACGAGGATGATATTGTTCCAATGGACTATTTGTTACAGGCAGATGTATACTTCAAGGACAATCCCGATATAGTAAAGACAGCTATTTATCAGGGTGTGCGTACTGACACAGTTTTGTATAATCAGGTTAATTTTCTAAATGAAGTAATAGACAGAGCCAAAAAATCAGGGCAAAAATTGGTGGAAGCCGAGGCTCGGTTAATATCTTATCAAATAAGAGGCAAGCAGGTCAATCCTGCTGAATTATTCCAAGTTGGTTTGCCTTTTTACCAGGCAGGTCAGTATCAGCGGGCTGATAGCATATTTAAAGCTTACTCTGCTGCATTACCTGACAGCGTTTACGGTTATTATTGGAGTGGAAATTCATTAGCAGCTATAGATACAACCATGACACAGGGATTAGCTCTTCCCGCCTATCAAAAGGCGCTGGAACTTGCAGAAAGAGATAAAACAAGAGCAAGTTACAGGAGTATAGGTACTTCAACAGCCGGCTACCTGGCAGGTTATCATAATAATATAAAAGGAGATAGAGCAACAGCTATCACTTACCTGCAAAGAGGGTTGGGATTTGATCTTGCAAATGCCTCCTTGCAAAGCAGTTTAAATGCTTTGCAAAAATCACCAGCGAAGCCAGCGGAAACCAAAAAAACAGCTTCGAAAACCAAAGAAGCAGAACAAAAAGCAAAAGAAGCAGAAAAGAAACGATTAGAAGCAGAAAAGAAACGATTAGAAGCGGAACAGAAGAAAAAAAAGAAACAAACTCGGTAAAAAGAGCAAAAAAACATTATTAAATTCCCCTGCACCAGGGGAATTTTTTTTAGTATAGCTGAGGCTTAGATAATAATACACTTTGCAGTGTCTACCTTATTTTTGCTATCATTCTCTTATGTACCAATTACAAATTGATGTAAACAGTGCCACCAGTTATTTCCCGGTAGCCTTACAACTCCTTTTTACAGTTGGTTTAATTAGCTTGTTAATGATAGTAACACATTTACTCGGACCTAAGCGCAAAACATCAGATAAATTAGAAAATTTTGCAAGTGGTATCGAGAGTCATGGAAATGCACGTCAACCTGTAGCAATTAAATATTTTTTGGTGGCTATTTTGTTTGTGTTGTTTGATGTAGAAGTAATTTTTTTCTATCCATATGCGGTAAATTTTAAAAGCTTAGGTTGGAGCGGTTTTTGGGCAGTATTAATGTTTGTTAGCTTTTTTTTCTCAGGGTTTATTTACATTATAAAAAAAGGCGCTTTAAAATGGGAAGACTAGCTGCCTCTCCAAGCCTCTGCAGAAAGAGAGGCTTAAGAACAGCTGTACAAGTCTTAATATTCTTTCAAATTTAAAAACATCAAATCCCTCCTTTGGGGGGAGTTAGGGAGGCTTCTATGGCTCGTCCGGTTGCATATAACATAAAAGAAAAACCACTTGAGAGGGATGTAAGCATAGTTGATATGCCCGAAGGTCATCAGGGAGAAGGTTTTTTTGCTTCTAAATTGAGTGATGTAGTAGGCTTGGCAAGAAAGAACTCTCTCTGGCCTCTTCCATTTGCAACCAAGTGTTGCGGTATCGAATTCATGGCAACTATGGCTTCGCATTACGACCTGGCAAGATTTGGAAGCGAGAGAGTTGGTTTTTCTCCACGGCAATGTGATTTGCTGATGGTGATAGGACTTATTTCCAAAAAAATGGCACCTGTGCTAAAACAGGTGTATTTGCAAATGGCAGAACCTCGCTGGGTGATGGCTGTTGGGGCTTGCGCATCGAGCGGCGGGATTTTTGACACATATAGTGTGTTGCAGGGAATTGACCAGGTGATACCTGTGGATGTGTATGTACCCGGCTGCCCTCCACGGCCAGAGGCCATTTTAGATGGCTTTATGAAAGTACAGGATTTGGTAGGTAAGGAAAGCCTGAGAAGAAGAAATAGCGAACATTATACAAAATTGTTAGAGAGTTACGGAATACAATAATTGCAGATTAGCGATTGGGGATTGGCGATTTTAGCAATCACCAATGGTAAATCTGAAATCTAAAATCCGAATGGCATTAAGCAACGATTTAATTAAGAAAAGGGTGATACAAAAATTTGGTGTCCAGGTAACAAACTTTGAAGAACCGTATGGCATGCTCACCTTCGAAGTACCAAAGGATTTAAATTTTGAAGTACTACAATTTTTATATGACGATCCGGAGCTGTCTTTTCAATTTCTCACGGATCTTACTGCGGTTCATTACCCTGCATACAAAGGAAGAGAATTAGCAGTGGTGTATCACCTGCACAACCTGGTAGCAAACTGCCGTATAAGATTTAAAGTTTTTGCACCTATAGAAAAACCAGATGTTTTGAGTGCAACAAAGCTTTTTGCATCCGCAAACTGGCAGGAAAGAGAAGCTTATGATTTTTACGGAGTGAATTTCGTTGGTCATCCTAATTTAGTTCGTATTCAAAACGTCGAGGAAATGGACTACTTCCCTCAGCGGAAAGAATATCCTTTAGAAGATCAAACCAGGATTGATAAAGATGATGAGATGTTTGGCAGAGGTGGAAGCTTTGACTTTGGTAACAGACAAGATGATGGCTCACCAAGGCAAATACCTGAAATGGAGAAAAAAGTTGAGAGTTTGTAGTTTGGAGTTTGTAGCTGCATTTTGGAATTAGGAGTTTGGAATTTGGGGTTGAACATAAAATTTATTGAATAAAAGAATTGATTGTATCTGGTAGTGAGGTGGGAACAGTGTTGAATAGATTACAGAATGCATAAGTGAGTGACACAATAGGTGCTGATAGTAGCATGTTAGATGATAATAAAAATAATCAACTCTCCAACTATGGAGAATAAAAACAAAACTCCCCTTCAGGGGATGGGGGTATGGTTACAGCAGAAAAAAATATCTTATTACCAGAAGGCAGCATCGAAACAAAGACTAATAAAATTAATTTAGGTCCAACACACCCGGCTACGCATGGTGTATTTCAGAATGTTTTAGAACTGGATGGTGAAACAATTGTTTCTGCTGAACAAACCATCGGTTATGTTCATAGGGCTTTGGAAAAACTAGCTGAATACAGACCTCTTTATCAAATTACACCACTTACTGATCGTATGAATTATTGTTCCAGTCCTATCAACAATATGGGCTGGCACATCACCTGCGAACGATTGCTGGGTATTAAAACTCCAAAGCGGGTTGATTATTTGCGTGTTATAATAATGGAGCTGGCAAGAATTGGCGACCATCTTATTTGCAATTCCGTTATGGGTGTTGATGCAGGGGCCTATACCGGCTTTTTGTATTTGATGCAATATCGTGAGCTCATCTATGAAATTTGGGAACAGGTTTGCGGCGCACGTCTCACAACAAACATTGGGCGTATTGGTGGATTTGAAAGAAATTTTAATGATATCTCTTTCACAAAGCTGGAACGTTTCTTAAAAGAATATCCCGCAGTATTATCTGAATTTGAAAACCTGTTTACACGTAACCGTATTTTTATGGAGCGCACAATCGGCGTTGGCCCAATTAGTTCTGAAAGAGCGTTGAATTATGGCTTTACAGGTCCGAATTTACGTGCAGCAGGGGTGGATTACGATGTACGAGTACACACGCCTTATAGTAGCTACCAGGATTTTGACTTTGAAATACCGGTAGGGAAAACAGGAGACTCTTATGATCGTTATTTAGTTCGTAACCAGGAGATGTGGCAGTCACTACATATCATTGAGCAGGCATATAGAAAAGTGCAGGAATTCAAAGGCGAAGATGCAGATGTATTTCATGCAGATGTGCCCGAATATTATTTACCGGACAAGAAAGATGTGTACACTAAAATGGAAGCTCTGATCTATCACTTTAAAATAATAATGGGGGAGATTGACATACCACCTGGAGAATTGTATAATTGTGTGGAAGGAGGAAACGGTGAATTAGGATTTTACCTGATCAGTGATGGCGGCAGAACACCTTACCGATTGCATTTTCGCAGGCCATGTTTTATTTACTACCAGGCATTTGAAGAACTGGTAAAAGGCAGCATGCTGAGCGATGCGATTATTGTAATGAGCAGCTTAAATTTGATAGCAGGTGAAATGGACGGATAGACATCCTTTAATTTAAAAACAAATGACTTTCTCCCAGGAAAGATTAAATAAAGTTCAAGAGATTATTGCACGGTATCCCGAAGGCAAACATAAAAGTGCTTTGATTCCACTTTTGCATTTGGCACAGGAAGAAAACGCAGGGTGGTTAAGTGTAGAAGCTATGGATTATGTAGCGGAGCTATTGCAAATAAAGCCTATTGAGGTGTATGAAGTAGCAACCTTTTATAGCATGTACAATTTGAAACCAGTAGGCAAATATGTATTTGAAGTTTGTCATACAGGCCCATGTATGGTAAATGGCAGCGATAAGATGATAGATTATATAAAACAGAAGTTAGGAATAAACACTGGCGAGACCACGCCTGATGGGCTATTTACATTGAAAACAGTCGAATGCCTTGCAGGCTGCGGGTATGCACCGGTAATGCAATTAGGTAAATTTTATAAAGAACATCTGACAGCCGAAGAAATAGATCATATAATTGATGAGTGCAAAAGGAATGCGGCGCAAAACAATTAAAATGGATATAAGGAGCAAAACACTTTTTTTAGCAGAAAAGAATATAAAAATCAAATCAATAGAGCTTTATCCCCTGCGAATACTCTCTGGTGTAAAGAAGTTAGTGCTTTTACTAATTCTTATTGCAGTTTTTGCTGCTTGCAATAACGATGCAGAAGATAATAATAATTCGGTGGGTGATAGCATGAGTAAAGATCCTACAACCGGACAGCCAATTACAACAGAACCAGATACAGTAGGCTTGGATCAGGAAGATTCAACAACTAAAAAAGATTAGTATGAAACTAACTCCTTACTTAAGTTTTAGCGGCAACTGCGAAGAAGCCTTGAACTTTTATGCAAAAATTTTCAATGGTGAAATAAAAAATTTAAGCCGTTTTGAAGGATCTCCTGCAGAATCAATGAGTGAGGATAAGCAAAAAATATTGCATGCAAATTTTGAAGCGGATGGACTTTCATTTATGGCATCAGATGGTGGTAAAGGGGTGGAGGGGGACATGGTTCACCTGAGCATAAATTTTGATGATGTTGAGGATCAGCAAAAAATATTTGAGAATTTATCGCAAGGTGGTAAAGTAACAATGCCTTTGGAAGATGCTTTCTGGGGAGCAAGGTTTGGAATGTTGACAGATAAATATGGAATTAACTGGATGGTTAATTGCGAAATTAAAAAAGGACAATGAAGACATTCTTTACAATATTATTCTTTCTTGTTTGTTCTATAACTCATGCCCAGACTTCGTTTCTGAAAGATGCGGTTTCAAAACTGGATAAGGCTCTTGTAAGTAAGGATACAATTATTCTGAAGCAGTTATTGCATAAAGATGTGAGCTATGGTCATTCCAATGCATGGATAGAGACAAAGATTGATATAATTAAGAATTTATATAATGGAAAGATCAGTTATAGTACAATAGGTAATAGAGATTTTACCTGGACAATGAGTAAAGATTGGGCGAAGGTTAGAAGCACAGCAGATATTGAATATACATTAGACGGAAAAGATGGGAAACTAAAGCTGCATGTGCTGCAGGTATGGCTGAAAACAAATAAAGGCTGGCAGTTACTTGCAAGGCAAAGTACTAAAATTGAAGACAAAACATTAAACACCCCTTAGGGGATGGGGTATGAGAAAACTTTTATTAGATAAAGCAGATATTGAAGGCATTCGCTTTTATGATGCGTATCGCAAAAATGGCGGCTATGCCTCGGTGGAAAAGGCATTCAAAATGTCGCCCTCTGATATTGTAGAAGAGGTGAAAAAAAGTGGACTTCGTGGTCGTGGTGGCGCAGGCTTTCCTACGGGAATGAAATGGGGCTTTTTGGCGAAACCTGAAGGTGTGCCACGCTACCTGGTGTGCAACGCAGATGAATCAGAGCCTGGTACTTTCAAAGACCGCTACCTGATGGAGTTTCTTCCGCATTTATTAATCGAAGGCTTAATCATTTCATCGTATGCTATTGGCAGTAACCGCACCTACATTTATATACGAGGTGAATTTAAATGGATCATTGATATTCTGGAACAGGCTATTGCAGAGGCAAAGTACAACGGGTGGCTTGGAAAAAATATTTTAGGCAGTGGATTTGATTGCGAGATATATGTTCATACCGGTGCCGGTGCCTATATCTGTGGCGAAGAAACAGCACTACTTGAAAGCCTCGAAGGCAAAAGAGGCCTGCCACGCATCAAACCACCGTTCCCTGCTGTAAAAGGTTTGTGGGATTGTCCAACCGTACTTAATAATGTAGAAACATTAATGGCCGTAGTTCCTATTATTAATATGGGTGGTACAGAGTATGCAAAAATTGGTATTGGTAAATCCACAGGAACAAAAGTAATGTCAACATGTGGGAATGTAAATAAGCCAGGTGTTTATGAAATAGAAATGAATATTTCTGTTGAAGAATTTATTTATAGTGATGAATATTGTGGTGGCATTGCAAATGGCAAAAAATTAAAGGCGTGTATCCCCGGTGGTTCTTCGGTGCCCATTTTACCGGCAAAACTGGTATTAAAAACAGCAAAAGGCGAAACGAGAATGATGACGTATGAAAGTCTTGCAGACGGTGGGTTTCCTGCGGGTTCTATGATGGGTTCGGGAGGTTTTGAAGTGTTGGACGAAGACCAGTGCATAGTGCGTCACACTTATTCATTAACCAGGTTTTATCGCCATGAAAGTTGCGGGCAGTGTACGCCTTGCAGAGAAGGAACAGGTTGGATGGAAAAGATTTTATGGAACATAGAAACCGGCAAAGGAAAAATGAGTGATATTGATCTGTTGTGGGATATTCAAAGTAAAATTGAAGGGAACACTATTTGTCCGTTAGGTGATGCAGCCGCATGGCCGGTTGCAGCAGCCATCAGGCATTTCAGAGATGAGTTTGAATGGCATGTGTTGAACCCTGATGAGGCACAGGTAAGGAATTATGGATTGGCGCATTATGCTGAAGCCTTTGCCCCATCCCCTAAAGGGGAGTTGAGGCAGGGTTTAATTAATTCGCCATAGTTCTTTTATTTGAATTGGATTTTTGTGTTACCAGCGATAGTACTACTATTATACTTTTCGTTGCGTCGCACTCTTGTGGTGCATCAATGCTATGCAACAATTTTGCAGCATCCCGACGATGTCAGGGGTACGCCATAGCTTTGAGCAACGGCGTACTTCAACGTTCAGAACCATATTGAGCTACTTAAACATTTAAACCCTCTTCAACTATTGGAGTGTGCAAAACACCCCTTTAGGGGATGGGGGCAAGATTTAGGGCATGAAAGTTACAATAGACAATATTACCGTAGAAGTAGAACCGAACACTACTATCCTTCAGGCTGCACGTAAGATTGGTGGAGACGTAGTGCCGCCGGCAATGTGTTATTACACTAGTCTCAAAGACAGTGGTGGTAAATGCCGCACATGTCTGGTTAGAGTTGCTGCAGGGTCTGCTGCAGACCCCCGTCCAATGCCTAAGTTAGTTGCATCGTGCCGAACCAACGTAATGGATGGAATGGTGGTGGAGAATATAACCAATCCCGCTGTGCTGGAAGCTAGAAAAGGAGTAGTTGAATTTTTATTAATCAATCATCCTCTTGATTGCCCGGTTTGCGATCAGGCAGGTGAGTGCGACCTGCAGGATCTTAGTTATGAACATGGAGCAGAAGCAACCCGGTATGAATTTGAACGCAGAACATTTGAACGCATAGATATAGGTCCATACATTCAACTGCACATGACGCGTTGTATTCTTTGCTACCGTTGTGTGTACGTAGCCGATCAGGTTTCTGGCCAACGTGAGCATGGTATATTGGACAGAGGCGATCATTCTCAAATAGCAACTTATATACAGGAATCACTGGATAATGATTTTATTGGCAATGTGATTGATGTTTGTCCTGTTGGTGCATTAACAGACAGAACATTTCGATTTAAAAACCGTGTCTGGTTTACAAAGCCCGTAGATGCACATCGTAATTGCCCTAAATGTTCCGGCCAGGTCCGTTTATGGATGCGTGGCGATGAAGTGCTGAGAGTTACTTCAAGAAAAGATCAGTGGGGGGAAGTGGAACTTTTGCCAAATGGAAAAGCAGCATGGATTTGTAACGAATGTCGCTTTGAAAAAAAGAAAGTAACAGATTGGATTATTGAAGGCCCTACAAAAGTGAACAGGCATTCTGTTATTTCAGCAGGCCATTATGTAGGAGTAAAAAAGCCAAATGAGATATTTTCACCGGTAATGGATGGCGCAAAGCCAAAGTTGTTGATGGATATTCACCAGGTAAGCGAAATAAATAACGTGGAGCTAAGTGAAATACAGGGGCCGGCAACCAATCAAACATTCAATGGCCATCCCGACTCAAGCGGAGTAAATGTTACAGATGTGAAGCAAGGACAGGGAAGAAATCTGCAAGGCACGGACTCAACCAACCCGAATACACCATGAATAAAGTTGCAGTAATGATATTCGACTATAATATGATTGAGTATTGCTGCTTTTGTTTTGATGTATAATTTGACTGATTTTGGTTTGAAGAAGTCATTAATAATTTCCGGAGGTGCAGCAGCAGTTGCAATGATTTTGTTTAATGTTGTTATATTTAGTATTGTAAGGAGAAAATGAAATGAAAGTAAAAAGGAGAAACTATTAATTTTTTTGAAATTTGTACAGAAGCTTTTTTTATGTAAAAAAACTCTTCCGCGTGAAAAAGTTTTTCACTACACTTCTTGCAGCAATTATTGTAGGTTTTGCAGTTTTTGCCATTGCTTATTGGTTGTTTAATATGAAGTTTAGCGATTCGGTAATTCCTGCATTGCGGTCTGCTTCTGTCGGATTAGTTGTTGCATTGTTACAGCCTTTCTTTGAAAGAAAAGCAAAAGAGGAGGAAGATAGTATATC
>JBHENB010000024.1:0-14314 GCA_046262255.1 Chitinophagaceae bacterium | reverse complement strand
AATTTAAAGAGGCGATGTTTACCGCCATTACTGTAGGCGTTACAGGTTTAATTATTGATTATGTAATGGAATATACGAATAGTAAAAAGAAGAATAGAATTACAGAACGTTGAAGTGTGTAACATAATCCTTTGACATACTCAGGGTGACAAAAACTCCTTTTTAGGGGATGGGGGTATATATGCAATTTGACTGGTTCTTATTACTTGAAAAATTTACTTTGATAGGTGCTATCATCACTATTTCATTGGTAGTAGCAATGTACAGCACGTATGCAGAGCGGAAGATTGCTGCGTTCCTGCAGGACCGTTGGGGCCCCAACCGTGCCGGGCCGTTTGGTCTGTTACAACCGATAGCTGATGGATTAAAATTATTTTTCAAAGAAGAAATCATTCCTGCTGCATCCTCTAAATTTTTATTTATTCTCGGCCCGATGCTGGCAATGATAACCGCCATGATGACCAGCGCTGTTATTCCGTGGGGGGGCACCATCCATATTTTTAATCGTGATGTGTCTTTACAGATTGCAGATATAAACATTGGGGTCCTGTATATTTTTGGCGTGGTGAGTTTAGGAGTATACGGCATTATGATTGGCGGCTGGGCATCGAATAATAAATTTTCTCTGCTTGCGGCTGTTCGCGGAGCATCTCAAATGATATCTTACGAACTGGCAATGGGATTATCGCTGATTGCTGTTTTGATGATCACAGGTTCATTACGTATGAGTGTAATTGTTGACCAGCAAATGCAACACGGGTGGAATGTTATATACCAGCCACTTGGTTTTTTAATTTTTTTTATTTGTGCTCTTGCAGAATGCAACCGTACACCATTTGATTTACCTGAAGCTGAGAACGAATTGAATTTTGGTTATCACCAGGAGTATTCATCCATGAAGCTTGGGTTTTACCTTTTTGCCGAATACATCAATATGTTCATTAGCGGAGTGGTTATGTCAACTCTTTTTTTCGGCGGGTATGATATTCCTTTTGTAAACGAGGCGGAATGGGGTAAGGCATGGTGGGTAGGGCTTGTAGGTTTCTCTGTATTAATGGCAAAGGCTTTCTTTTTTATATTTCTTTTCATGTGGATACGCTGGACTATTCCACGTTTCCGCTTTGACCAATTAATGAATCTTGGCTGGAAGAAACTTATTCCATTGGCACTCGCCAATATGCTGATAACAGCAGTAGTGATTTTATTACTGAATAAATCATAAGCAAGGCTGATGCAAAACGGCTAAATTTGCAGAAGATTTATGCTTACAACCGAACAAATTAGGACGACGGTTGCGGATTATTTTAAGGATAAGCCGGTAAAAAAAGTGTATTTATTTGGGTCATATGCAAGGGGGGATGAAGATAAGAATAGTGATATTGATATTTTAGTGCACCTGGATTATTCAAAAAAAATAGGGATTGACTTTATTAAGTGGCATATAGCATTAGAAGATTATCTCAAAAAAAAAATTGATTTAGTTCCGGATGATGTGATGTATGAGAGTGTAAAAGCAGGAGCTAATAGAGACAAAATTTTAATTCTTTCTAATGACCGGTAAAGAAAGGGTAGATCATATTCTTGAAGCTATAGAAAGAATTGAAAAATTTATTAGCGGATTTAGTGAAGATGATTTTTAAGAGATGATTTAGTGAAGTATGCATGTTACTCAAACATGTTAATTATAGGAGAAGCAACCACACGCCTATCAGAAAAATTCAAACATTTATATCCTAACATGAATGGAGAGTAATTTAAGGATTCAGAAACCTGATTGTACATGAATACTTTCGCATAAATTGGAAAATAGTTTGGGAAATTATTTCTGATCACTTATTAAAATTTAAAGAGGATTAATACAAATTAAAGGGTAGTTATAAAATTTGTTCAAAATTCCTTTAGAAAGCAGATGAACAAGAGTAGGTATGCAGTCATTAACAAATAGAATAAAGCAGGTTGAACGTAAGCCAATGACGTTCTGGGAGAAAATGTATCTCCCTGCAATTTTCAAAGGCATGGCTATTACTTTCAGCCATCTTTTTAAAAAAAGGCCTACAATAAATTATCCTGAAGAAAAACGACCTTTCCCTGATGTTTATCGGGGGATACAGATTTTGAACAGGGACGAAGAAGGAAGGGAAAAATGCACTGCTTGCGGTTTGTGTGCTGTTGCTTGTCCCGCTGAAGCAATTACCATGGAAGCTGCTGAGCGCCAATCCGGCGAAGAGCATTTATATAAAGAAGAAAAATATGCAGCTAAGTATGAGATAAATATGTTGCGCTGCATCTTTTGCGGCTTATGCGAAGAGGCCTGCCCCAAAGACGCAGTTTATTTAACCCAAACATTTGCACCTTCCAATTATGGCAGAAAAGGATTCATATATACTAAAGAAGATTTGTTGATACCACATCCAAAGGAGCAGCCGGAAGAATATGCAAAGGCGAAAGGTACATTCGGGCAGTTAGAAAAACAACCTCAAACGACTGCGGAATGAGCATTACAGAAATCCTTTTTTGGCTACTTTCAGCTGTATCACTTGGTAGTGCAATAATGGTTATAACCTGTAAAAATGCTATTTACAGTGTTTTGTGGCTTATTATTACTTTTTTTTCTATTTCAGGACATTATATATTATTAAACGCACAGTTTCTTGCTGTAGTAAATATCATAGTGTATGCAGGTGCTATTATGGTACTCTTCCTTTTTGTTATTATGTTAATGAACCTGAACAAAGACACAGAACCGCAAAAAAGTAAATGGCTGAAAATTGCAGGTGCCTTGGCTGGAGGCTGTTTGTTGTTAGTGCTTGTTGCCGCTTTGAGAAATGTTGAAGGGCAAACGGCAGAGATGAATTCCGGTGATATTGGTTTAATACAAAATTTAGGGAGGGTGTTGTTTACTGAGTATGTTGTGCCATTTGAGATAAGCAGCATTTTATTTTTGAGTGCTATGGTAGGTGCCGTTGTAATTGGTAAAAAAGAATGAGGAGAACTGTCAATAAAAAATAAGGGATAACGTTAGATTAAAAAATATCAACATGAAAAAATTTATTATTGTTATTGTAGTTCTTTTTAGTGTCACCTGCCGTGGTTTGGCACAGGAAATTGATTTTGAAAACCTGGATCTTAGACAGATTTTGGGCAAAGTGCTGGCAGTGGAAAAGGGCTATGCCCCTAAGTTTTATGTGGGTAAAAACAAAATACCAAAAATTGAAATACTGGGTGAGATTTTAAATTCAAAAAGGAATCCTGAGATCAACCGTCTTTTCCGCACATTCAAAACTGGTCGTACTGTTTACAAAATAGCAGCTTATAGCGGTGCTGCCATTTCGATTTACGGTGTTGTAAAGAATGCAATCAACAATAATAAGGATTCTGTTTCTGGTTCCAGTAAAGATGCTGCAATGACGGCTCTTTATTCAGGCGCCGGAACTATATTAAGTGGTGTTGTTGTAAAACTATTAACCAAAGGTGCATCTTACAAAGCCGTTGATTTATTTGGAGGAGTTATCAAAAGGAAACTTGGGGAGATATTAGGTATAGATTTAGGCATGACACGGCAGTATAACGGTATGCCGGGTATGACAGCAGGGATAAAAATAGCATTGTAACTATGCCTTCCAATTATTACATCTTTCTTTCCATTGCATTATTTGTTATTGGTATTATTGGTGTTCTTACACGCCGGAATGCTATCATAATTTTTATGTGTATAGAACTAATGCTGAACGCAGTGAATTTGTTGCTGGTAGCATTTTCAAAAATGCATGCGCAGGATGGATCAGCGGCCAGTGCAATGGCAGGTAGCGAAGGTCAGTTATTTGTATTTTTTATAATGGTGGTTGCCGCAGCAGAAGTGAGCGTTGGCCTGGCGATTATTGTAATGTTGTTTAGAAACACCCATTCAGTAGATGTAAATTTTTTGAACAGACTGAAGCATTGATATGGAAGGATTACGAATAGACCTGGTTTTGTTGTTCATTATTTTACTTCCTTTTATTGGTTTTATATCTAATGGTTTTGGAAGGAATTTTTATTCGAAAAACTTTGTTGCATGGAATGCATGCGGCCAAATCTTTGCATCCTTCTTTTTAAGTTTTCTTGCTTTTTTACACGTAAAGGAAAATGGCGGTACTGTACATAAGTACTTTGATTTTATCAATGTTGGTTCCTTAAACATACCCTTTGCCTTCCAGGTTGATCAATTATCTGCCCTCTTCCTTTTAATAATTACAGGTGTTGGCTTTTTGATCCATGTATATTCAGCGGCTTACATGCACCAGGAGAAACCGGAACACTATGCCCGCTACTTTTCGTACCTGAACCTGTTTATTTTCTTTATGCTCTTGCTGGTATTAGGAGCTAATTATGTAATTATGTTCATAGGTTGGGAAGGAGTTGGTTTATGCTCGTATTTGCTGATAGGATATTGGTTCCAGAATAACGATTATAACAGGGCTGCAAAGAAGGCATTCATTATGAACCGCATAGGTGACCTTGGTTTTTTAATTGCCATTTTCTGGATCATTGCAAAATTGGGCACCGCTAATTATGCTGATGTATTTGCCAATGTGGGCAAACTTTCTTCAACAGATATTATTGGTATCACCTTATTGCTTTTTGTTGGCGCCACTGGTAAAAGTGCACAAATACCACTGTTTACCTGGCTACCAGATGCCATGGCAGGTCCAACTCCGGTTTCTGCATTAATTCATGCTGCAACCATGGTTACCGCCGGTATTTACATGATTGCACGAAGCAACGCCTTATACATTAATGCTGAACTTACTAATAATATTATTGCCATTATTGGTACAGCCACTGCATTGTTAGGAGCAACTATAGCTTTAAAACAAAATGATATTAAAAAAGTGCTTGCCTATTCAACTGTAAGCCAATTGGGTTTTATGTTCCTTGCGTTAGGAACAGGCGCATATATTGCTGCAGTATTTCATGTAATGACGCATGCTTTTTTTAAGGCACTGCTATTTCTTGGAGCAGGCAGTGTTATTCATGCAGTTAGCGGTCAGCAGGATATCCGTTTTATGGGGGGATTAAAAAACAAAATAAAAATTACCTACATAACATTTTTTATTGGTTGCCTGGCAATTGCCGGCATTCCTCCATTATCGGGTTTTTTTTCAAAAGACGCCATTTTATTAAGTGCTTTTGAACATAATAAAGCACTGTATGCAATTGGATTATTAACAGCAGGATTAACTGCTTTTTATATGTTTCGGTTATTATTTGTAACGTTCAACGGCACCTTTAGAGGAACAGAAGAGCAACGTTTACACATACATGAAAGTCCTGCTACAATGACTATTCCTTTAATTATTTTGGCAATTCTTTCTGTTATTGGCGGATTTGTAGGTGTACCGGAGATCTTTATGAATGACGGCGATAAAGTTGCTGAATTTTTATCTCCTGTAGTCCCTAAGTCACAACATCACATAGAACACTCTACTGAGTATTTGTTGATGGGGCTTACTACTGCTTTAGCGATTATTGCAATTATCATTGCATGGATCAGACATAGAAATTATAGAGAAGAACAAACCGGTACGTTTACCCGGCTTCTGCAAAATAAATGGTATGTAGATGAACTATACGATAACATAATTGTTCAGCCGGTACACAAATTAGGCAGTGTGTTGAACGTTTATTTTGAAAAAAGTGGTATTGATGCAATAGTGAATGGTGTAGGCAGATTGGTGAACTATGGCGGGCGGCAAATGCGTTGGCTGCAAAGTGGTCAGGTGGGAAGTTATGTTTTGCTGATGGTTATTAGCATGTTGCTATTTTTTATGTTGCAGTTCTTCTTGAGGAGATAAAGCCCCCTGTGTCCCGGTGGGGGAACTTAGGCTGAAGCTTGTATTCAAAAATGGTGAATGATTTTATCAGCAGTAATTCTGAATGCTTCGATCAAAGAATTTTGAAATAATAAAAGGAAATTTAAATCTAAGTTCCCCCACCGGGGGGCAGGGGGCCATATGATTGCACTATTATTGATATTAATTCCATTGGTTGGTGGCATTGTATCCTTTTTTTTAAATGATAGAATGGCCAGGGGTTGGGCTTTGTTGGTAACACTAGCAGCATTAGCTGTATCTGTTGCAGGGTTAACTGTTATTGAAAGCCCTGAACAACTGGAATTTTCTGCTTCATGGATGACGGGTTTGGGGAGTAGTTTTTCCATTCGGCTGGATGGCATGTCACAACTACTTTGCCTGTTAACTGCAATATCTTATCCCATAATTTTAGTTGCCACCTGGAAAACAAAGTATACAAAAGCCCACAACTTTTTTGCACTTATGTTATTAACTGCAGCAGGCTTAATGGGGGTGTTTCTGGCAACCGATGCTTTGCTGTTTTATTTCTTTTGGGAACTTGCATTAATTCCTGTTTACTTTCTTAGTTCGCAATGGGGTGGTGAAAAAAGAATACAGGCTACATTCAAATTCTTTATTTACACTTTTGCGGGTTCTATTCTCATGCTGGTGGGCTTATTATACATTTACTTTCATACACAGGACCGCTCCTTTGCTTTAGAATCATTTTATAATGTAAATCTTTCTACCAGCACACAAATGTGGCTTTTCTGGTTGTTGTTTATTGCATTTGCTATTAAAATGCCGGTTTTCCCATTTCATACATGGCAGCCAGATACATACGAACAATCCCCTACTGCTACTACAATGGTCTTAAGCGGCATAATGGTTAAAATGGGTGTATTTGCAGTTATACGCTGGGTGCTGCCTGTGTTACCGGTTGCATCTTATTCATGGGGAGACACTGTAATGAGTTTAGCGGTTATTGGAATTGTATATGCTTCGGTGATTGCTATCAGGCAAGATGATTTGAAAAGATTAATTGCGTATTCATCCATTGCACACGTAGGCCTGATGGCTGCTACAATTTTTGCAGAAACAAAAACCGGCATGCATGGTGTTTTAATGCAAATGTTCAATCATGGAATTAATATAATTGGTTTGTGGATTGTAGTAGAGCTGATTGAACGACAATTTGGTACCAGGAAAATATCTGAGCTGGGTGGCATTGCACAAAAAGCACCTGCATTATCTATACTATTGGTTATAGTGGCGCTTGCAAATATTTCGTTACCCCTTACCAATGCATTTGTAGGAGAGTTTTTAATGTTCAATGGAATATTTACATCAGAAGTCACTAAATACAACGTAGTGTTTACTGCTATTGCAGGTTTAAGTATTATTCTGTCAGCGGTATATACTTTAAATATGATCCAAAAAGTCTTTTTTGGAGATACCAATAAGTTAACAGCTGCTGCAGCAGATATTAAAATGAATGAAAAAGTTGCTCTTAGCGCTATTGTATTGTTGATTATTGGCTTTGGTATTTATCCGCAACCATTGCTCGAGTTAACTAATGATTTTGTTGATACCATTTTAAAAGAGGCAGAAGTTGCTCACCTGATGAACGAATAATTATGAACACACTAATCTTAACGGCAGTTTGTGGTGTTATAATGATGTTCAGTGGCCTGGTACTGAAGCAAAAAAAAGCGGTACGTACACTGGCTGTGTTTTTACTGGCTGTTATAATTGCAGTTAACATGCTGGAATTAAGAGGGATTTCCTTTGGCAGCATAGATACACGGGGTATGATGGTATTTGATGAGTTTGCACTACTATTTACACTCATTGCCTGTATTTGTACTTTCATTTTTTTTCTCCTTTCTGCAAAAGACATGGAGGCAGTAGGAGTTAATTACAGCGACTATTTTGCATTGATATTCTTTATACTTACAGGTATTGTTTTAGTTGCTTCTTTTAAGTCAATGTTGATCTTGTTCCTGGGCATTGAAATAATATCTATTCCGCTTTATATTCTCACCGGCAGCGACAAAAGAAATTTAAAAAGTAACGAAGCTTCCCTGAAATATTTTTTAATGGGTGCTTTTTCAACCGGATTAATGCTAATGGGTATTGCCTTGATTTACGGTGCTACCGGCACATTTACAACAACACTAATGCAGGAAAGAGCTACCAGTGTTCCTTTGTTAATGCTAACAGGTTTAATGTTATTATTATTCTCCATGTCTTTCAAAGTATCGGCTGCACCATTTCATTTCTGGGCACCGGATGTGTACGATGGAGCCCCAACTGTTTTTACTTCGTATATGGCAACCATTGTAAAAGCAGCAGCGTTTATAGGTTTTTTCCGCCTCTTTGATGAAGCTTTTGGCAATTTGCAAACTGAATGGAAGCTGCTGGTGGCAATTATTACTGCGGCTACATTATTTATTGGAAACATCACTGCAGTTTTCCAGCAAAGTGTAAAGCGTATGCTTGCTTATTCCAGCATTGCCCAGGCGGGTTTCATGATGCTGGCTATCTACGCAATTAACAGCGACGCAAAAGAGGGTTTATTGTTGTATTCAGTAGCTTATTCGCTGGCTACTATGGGTATATTTGCTGTGCTTGTAAAAATGCAGGATTATACGTTTGATGGTTTTAATGGATTTGCTAAACATTATCCATTAATTGCAGGCTGCCTTGTAATATTTCTTTTGTCTTTAGCCGGCATTCCATTAACAGCCGGGTTTCTTTCCAAATTTTATATGCTAAAAGCAACATTAGCTAAGGGTAGTTTATGGCTTGTAATATTTGCGGTACTAATGGCTGCTATTAGTGTATATTACTACTTCCGGTTAATACAGGCTATGTATTTTAAAGAAGGCGAAGCACAACCTATTGCAATTACAGCTGGTTTTAAATACACATTAGTTGGCCTTGCTGCTCTTACCATTATTCTTGGCATATTTCCTAATATAGTATTGCACTGGCTTTATTTTTAAAAGTAGCTGTTACTCTACGTGAAGGTTGTTCACTAATTTAGTGTAATTACATTATGACATTTAAGGATATCTTTTTACTCGCCTTTAGAACAGTCCGCAGCAACAAATTACGTACAGGTATTACTGTTGCAATTATTGCCTTTGGCATTATGGCATTAGTTGGCATTATCACTGCAATAAAAGCAATGAATCAAAAGCTGACAGAAAGTTTCTCTACTATGGGTGCTAACGGATTTACTCTGCGCTATAAAGAACGAAACATACATTTTGGCAATAACAATTCCGATCTGAAACTTACAAAAAGAACCGCCAGAAAAGAAAAACGATCAAGTTTAGGTATTCCCATCAATATAACAGAAGCGGAACAATTTGTAAAGTATTATAATTATCCTGCAACAGTAGGTATTTCAACAATCGCAAGCAGGAATGCTATTGTAAACTTTAGTACAAAAAAAACTTCTCCCAATGTTTTTTTATTTGGTGGTGATGAGAATTATATAGTGCTGAATGGTTTTGAGGTGAGCAATGGCCGCAACTTCAGCAGGCTGGATGTGCAGTCAGGAGGTAATATTTGTTTGATAGGGTATGATGTAGCAAAAAAAATATTTAAGAACAACGCAGACAAAGCAGTAAACCAAATAGTACGCATCAACAGCATACCTTATCGTATAATAGGCATTTTAGCAAGCCGTGGATCGTCCTTTGGTTTTAGCAGGGATAATATTGTTATTACCGGCTATAAAAATATTCAGAGAAATTTTGTTGCACATGGTTCTTATGTTATTGGAATAATGACAAAGGACTTAAACAAAGTGGAAGAAGCAATGGGTGAGGCGGAAGGAGTTTTTCGTGCAATTAGAAAGTTGCATACTACAGTCGGGAGCAATTTTGTTTTGGACCGAAGTGATAGTATTGTTGAGAAAGCAATGACAAGTTTAGGATTTTTGACTATCTCTGCAACAGTTATTGGCCTTATTACTCTTATTGGGGCTGCCATTGGTTTAATGAATATTATGCTTGTTTCGGTAACGGAACGTACAAAGGAGGTGGGCTTAATAAAAGCAATTGGCGGAAAAGGTAAAAATGTGCGTCAGCAGTTTTTAACGGAAGCAGTTATTATTAGTATATTGGGTGCATTGTTCGGGATTATCCTGGGCATATTAGTGGGGAATCTTTTTTCGATGGTTTTAGATACCGGTTTCGTAGTGCCCTGGAACTGGGTAATGTATGGGATAATTATTTGTACAATTGTAGGATTATTAGCCGGGCTATATCCTGCTTTAAAAGCAGGAAAGCTTAACCCAATAGAGGCTTTGCGCTATGAATAAAAGAAAATAAGTCGGGAATATTTTTTGAAAAATCAATATACCGGGGAGAGAATGTTTTTTCTTTATTTTAGAAAAAAAAGCAAAGAGTAACTAATTAACGTTTTTTTTCCTTAGAATTGTGTCCTTAAAAAACCTACAATATTATTTAAGATTTAAAAACACTTAAAATTACAACCATGGCAGACACAAGACCAGCTGCAAGTACAACCACAGGAAGAGCTACATCTGTTCAACCAAAGAAAAGCAGCAACATTATTTCATGGGTTGCTCCGATCCTTTGTCTATTGGCCGGTTATTTAATCTGGAGATTTCTTATGGGAGATCCTTCCGGTTTTGGAGTTCCTGATCCTAAAGGCGGAGTTTGGCCAAAACACCAAAAACCTTTAAATGCATTCACCAGTATATACGAGGGTGGTATTATTGTACCTCTATTGATTGGACTGTTGTTGATGGTAATTGTGTTTTCTATTGAGCGCTACTTAACTATCAACAGGGCATTAGGCAAAGGTTCTATTGCTGATTTTATTCGTAAGGTGCAATACCATTTGGCTAATCGCAACGTAGATGCTGCTTTGGCTGAGTGTGATAAACAACGCGGTTCAGTGGCAAATGTTATGAAGGCTGGTTTGCGCCGTTACAAGGAAATGATTGATACAAATGATTTGGATACTGAGCAAAAGGTATTATCGATCCAAAAAGAAGTGGAAGAAGCAACAGCTTTGGAACTTCCAATGCTGCAAAAAAATCTTGTATTCCTTTCCACCATTACATCTCTTGGAACATTGATCGCACTTTTGGGTACTGTAATGGGTATGATACGGGCTTTCTCTGCACTGGGTGAAGAAGGAGGTGCAGGTGCTGCAAGTCAGCTTGCAGTGGGAATTTCCGAGGCGTTATATAATACTGCCCTTGGTATTGCCACATCTTCATTGGCGCTGGTAATGTATAACATATTCACTACTAAAATTGACAGTATTACTTACGGAATAGATGAATCTGGTTTCACTTTAACCCAAAGCTTTGCATCCACTTATAAATAGGTATAAAGTTTTTATGGAATTTAGAAACTAAAGCATCTTAATACCAAAATTTATATAAGATATGCCAAGTATTAAAATACCAAGAAAAAGTACAGATTACGATATGACTCCCTTTGTGGATGTTGCATTTCTGATTCTGTCTTTTTTTATGCTGGCTACCAAGTTTAAGCCACCGGAGCCTGTGGAAATCACTACACCCAACTCCGTATCAACAAAGGAACTTAAAGAAATGGATGGTATTCAGGTAATATTAGATAAAGATGGACGGGTATTTGTTGCTGTTCAGGCAGAGAAAAGTCCTAATACTAAATATGAGGTTATTAAAAATCTGAACACGACACGTAATTTAGGATTAACGGAAGCAGAAATGAGGAACTTTGTAAAGACGCCCATGGTAGGAGTTCCATTTTCACAATTAAAGCCTTTACTGGCACAGCCGGTGGAAAATCACAGTAAGATTGCTCAACCGGGTATTCCTGTTCGTGATTCTCTAAGTAATGAATTGTATTATTGGGTGCGGGATGTTAAGAATGCATTTGCAGGTTCCAGAATCAATTATTTAATAAAGGGCGATAATGCCGCAAAGTATCCTGATTTCAAAAGAGTGCTGGAAGCATTTAAACGCAATGAGGAGTTTAAGTTTCAGCTAATAACTGCTCCGGAAGATGCCCCTGCAGGAACGGATTTATATAAAACACGACATGCACCACCCAAATAGTATTTTTATTTTGTAACGCTAAAACGTATTAGTTATGGCACAAATGGATACTTCCAGCGAACACGCCCATAAGAAAGGTCCGGGGGTCAAAAAAGCAAAAAAACTTTCTACCCGTGTAGATATGACGCCTATGGTGGACCTTGGATTCTTGCTCATTACCTTTTTTATCTTCACTACTACAATGAGTACGCCATCCACAATGGACCTTTTTATGCCTAAGGATACAGATAAAGAGGAAGAGCAGAATAAAGCAAAAGAATCTGGGGCGTTAACGGTTTTATTGGGTAAAGACAACAGTGTTTATTATTACGAAGGGCAATTAGCTCCTGATGCTTCTAATTTTCTGAGTACCAATTTCAAAGGCATCCGGGATGTGATTATTAAAAAGAAGCGCAGCGTAGCTAATTTGGAAGATCTGGTGATTGTTATAAAACCTAACGAAGAAGCAACATATAAAAACACCGTAGATATACTGGATGAAATGACAATTAACGAAGTGAAGAGGTTTGCTATGATTGATATTTTACCTGTAGAAAATGAATTGATAAAGCGGACAGAACAAGCTGGTGGGGGTGCCCCCGCTCAATAATTTTATAGTTTATGGAAACTACATTTCATTGCATCTTAATATAAATCGTTTAAAATGGAAGCAAACAAAATACTTTCCTCCGATTTGCTGGACATCTTATTTGAAGGTCGTAATAAGGAGTATGGGGCATATGAACTCAGAAGGAGCTACAATAAGCGTATAAGAGCAGCTTTACTTATTACACTTGGTGTTGCTCTTGCAATATTTGCTGCTTCTTTTCTTGCAAAATCTTTAGCTCCTGGCGATGATGCCAAGCTGGATGTAAAAGATGTGGTGCTTGAAGATATAAAGCAGGAAGAACCTGAAAAAGTGGAACCACCACCACCTCCTCCCCCAAAGCAAGAACCTCCTAAAGTGGAAATGACAAAATTTACTCCTCCCAAAATTGTAAAAGATGAGGAGGTAAAAAAAGAAGATATTCCACCGGAAATGGAAAAGCTGCAGGAAACTAAAATAGCAGTAGTGAGCCAGGAAGGAATAAAAGATGCTGGTATTGCCGTACCTGTTGTAGATGAAGGAAAGGCTGTTGTGGAAGCACCAAAAGAAGAGCCTGAAGACAAAATATTTGAAAAAGTAGAAGTAGAAGCTTCGTTTCAGGGAGGGGCTGGCGCATGGAAAAAATACCTGGAAAGAAACCTAAATGCCAGTGCACCAGTTGAAAATGGTGCCAATCCCGGTTCTTATACAGTAATGGTACAGTTTATTGTAAGTAAAGATGGTACCATTAGCGATGTTAAATCACTAACAAGCCACGGTTATGGTATGGAAGAAGAAGCAGTAAGGGTAATTAAAAGAGGCCCTAAATGGATTCCTGCTATTCAAAATGGAAGAAACGTAAATGCTTACCGCAAACAACCCGTTACGTTTGTAGTATCAGAAGGCGAATAAATTTTTGATTCAATAATAAACTTATCCCTCCCACTGCGGAGGGATTTTTTTGACCTTTTCATTGCTGAAGCAAGCGAAGCAACAGCACACTATGGAAAATTTATGCTTCCTGCATCTGGATATAAAACCACGAAATGGAAGCAAACAAAATACTCTCCTCCGACTTGCTGGATCTTTTGTTTGAAGATCGTAATAAAGACTATGGTGCTTATGAGCTTAGAAAAAATTATAACAATCGGGTCGCCAAATCGCTTTTAATTACCGGTGTCATAACTGCTGCAATCTTTGTTTACGGTTACATTGCAAGATCATTAGCTCCTGCAAACGCAGCTAATCTTTACGCGGATAGCGTTATATTAAGAAACATACCACCAGAAGAACAAAAAAAAGTAGAACCTCCACCGCTTCGGGTTAAGCAGGAATTTGCAAAATTGCAAACCAAACAATTCACTCCTATTAAGATTGTAAAGGATGCAGATGTAAAGAGAGAAGATATTCCACCTGAAATAGACAAACTGCAGGAAAGTAAAATTGATGTTGTGAGTAAGGACGGAATCAAAGATGAAGGAATTGCCACTCCTGTTGTTGATAATGGCAAAGGCATTATAGAAATTCCAAAAGAAGAAACAGATGAGCCGTTTGTAAAAATAGAAGAAGAGGCTTCATTTCCGGGCGGCATTGCAGCGTGGAAAAAATACCTGGAAAGAAATCTAAATGCCAGTGCACCCGTAGAAAATGGTGCCAATCCCGGCTCTTATACAGTAATGGTTCAGTTTATTGTAAGTAAAGATGGTAGCATTAGCGATGTAAAATCATTAACAAGCCACGGTTATGGTATGGAAGAGGAAGCGGTACGTGTAATACGAAAAGGTCCTAAATGGATTCCTGCTATTCAAAATGGAAGAAACGTAA
>JBHENB010000023.1:0-39582 GCA_046262255.1 Chitinophagaceae bacterium | reverse complement strand
TAAAAGTGTATACATTCATTGCTTATCAACATCAACCACTAAACTATCAACCATTCATCCCCATCTCCCTCTTCGCATTTTCAAAAATCTTTTTCTTCTTGGTTTCGTACCACCATTTTGGAGCAGTCTTTTTCATCACCGTATCAATATTGCGCATGCCAATTAAATTCCATAAACCTTTTAGCTTTCCGGTTATAGTTGGTTGCAATGCCCGTAAGCTCATTGCAAAACCACTGTCTAAATATTCCATGTGATGCCAGTAACCTGCAGGCATAAATAAAGTATCGCCGTGCTCCAGAATAAGATCATAGCCTTTTGCCATGCGGATTGCAGGAAATTTTTCATAATCTGGTGTTCCGTTTTGTTGGTAGTAATGCGAGAAATCTGCCAGGCTTAATACTTCAAAAGGCCGCCTGTACAATTTGTGTTGCTCTTCGTACGGAAATAACAATACTCTTTTTCTACCTATAAACTGTGTGTGAATAATATTAGACAGATCAATATCAAAATGAAGGTGTGTAATAGAGCCGGCGCCACCCACAAACAACATTGGATATTTTTTTATAAACCCCTTAAACAAATGTTCCGGCCATATAAAGTCGTTTATCAGTTGCGGTGCATGATCAAAAATGTTGAAGAGAAAAATGCGCCAACCCGCCGGACCGCTGCTAATCATGTCAATGTATTCTCCAAAGGTCTTGTAATCGTCGGCTGTATTTACCGGTGTGTAAGAATCGCTTTTAACATTGTTATATAAGGCTACCCTTTTATCGCCCACCAATTTCTTAAAATAATCCCAGTTCCATTTTGTATATGCAGGCCATTCCTTTGCAAGACTTTTAATAACAACAGGCTTTTGAGGAAGATAGAATTCATCCCTGAAAGTCTTTGGATCAATACCCTCATAAACCGGAACAGGCTGAAGCTGCATGGCGGTAAATTTAGCAAAGTTAGTTTTACAAAAAACAAAATAAATAATATTGTGCAACATAACAACTTACACTTAACCGGTATTCATTTTAATGTTAGTCATCATTCATTATTAAACCTACAGGTACATAGAACAAAAAAGCACTCCGTAACCGGAGTGCTTTAACCTATAACCATTTACACGAATAATGATCTCCGGTGATACCGGAGCAGCAAACAAAAGACAAAAAGAAAAAGAGAAAAGCTGCACGTTAATCAGCCATCTCAACATCTTGTATTTCGTTTTCAATGTAACTTAACCGAAATGATGTGCGGTGGTATTTACATGGGCCGTGTTTCTCCAGAGCCGCCTGGTGTTCTCTTGTTGCATATCCTTTGTTGTGGGCCCAATTATAATGGGGAAATTTATAGTGCAGCTTTTTCATGAAATCATCCCTGTATGTTTTTGCAAGGATGCTCGCCGCTGCAATAGAAGCATATGTTGCATCTCCATGAATAATGCATTGATGCGGTATCTTTTTAAATTTTTTAAAATAATTCCCATCAATCAATAAGTACTGGGGCTGTGTGGACAAAGTTCTGATTGCATAATGCATTCCCTTTATAGCGGCTTGTAAAATATTATACTTATCAATTTTTTTATTACACAAGCTGCTTACTGAATATGCAATTGCGTTTTTTTCTATTATAGGTCTTAGCTCGTAGCGTTCTTTTTCCGTTAATAGCTTAGAATCGTTCAGGACAGGATGGCAGAAAGTTTTTGGTAAGATGACTGCAGCGGCAAAAACAGGACCTGCAAGGCATCCGCGGCCTGCTTCATCGCAGCCTGCCTCCAGCAGTTGTTCATGATAATAAGATTGCAGCATTATGCAATTTTAGGAGTATTTATTTTTTAATAGAAAAAAACTTGCTCACACTGCAACTATTTTTACGCCATGAAACAACTCCGGTCTTCCAAACCTGTTGCTTATTGGTTGTTGGTGGGTGTGGCTATGATTATTGTGCAAATTATTTTGGGTGGCATTACAAGGCTTACAGGTTCCGGACTGTCTATTACTGAGTGGGATGTAATTACAGGAACTATTCCGCCTGTTAACGAACAGCAATGGATTGGTGAATTTCAAAAATACCAGCAAACACCCCAGTATCGTTTGCTTAATGCTGACTTTACACTAAACGATTTTAAAGCAATTTATTTTTGGGAATGGCTGCACCGGCTTTGGGGAAGATTGATCGGTATTGTATTTATTATCCCGTTCGTTATTTTTCTGTTGCAGCGCCGTTTCCGGCCACAGATGATAAAACCTTTACTTATTCTCTTTTTATTAGGTGCATTGCAAGGTGCTGTTGGATGGATCATGGTGGTTAGCGGGTTAACGGGTGATGCGGTGTATGTACGGCCTACAAGATTGGCACTGCATTTTATTCTTGCTCTCCTGCTGCTTGCATATACTTTTTGGTTTGCATTGCAGTTACTGGTAAAAGAAACCAACCCGATTGCAGCGCCTTCACTAAAAAAATTTACAGTGTTAATCATAACTATACTTTTTGTGCAATTTTTCTTTGGGGCATTGGTGGCAGGCCATAAGGCAGCACCGGCGGCACCTACATGGCCTTTGGTAAACGACAGCTTTATTCCTTCTTATGTATTTCGATCGCAACAAGGATGGCGCAGTATCATAGAAAACCCGGTTACCATACAAACTATACACAGACTGATTGCTTATTTATTAGTGCTTTTGATTTTCCTCTGGACAGTGAAAGCATTCAAACAAACCAGACCCATTTTATTCAAAAAAGTAAGATTGCTGCCTGCAGTATTTGTTATTCTGCAATTGCTTCTTGGCATTTTTACAGTACTTAGCAGCGTACAAATAAGAGCAAACAAGTGGAATAATTTTGAGTGGCTGGCTTTGTTTCACCAACTGACCGCCTTGTCTCTTTTACTTTCATTAGTGCTGGCTTTATTTATTCTTCGTAAGAAAAACCTAAAGCGTTTGCCGGATTTAAACCCGCATGTGATTTAATAGTATTTTAGACAAGATACTTTTTTAATGGCGTACTTAAGAGGCATATTTTATTCTTTACCTGTACAATTGCTTTTTCTTCATTTTAGAAAGTACCAGGCCTTGCTTCTTTTTTGGTTTATCCTCTTTGCAACTGTCAACGGCACTTTTATGAAAAATTTTGGAGCAGATGCGTTGTTTCTTGCTCCGGAATACCTTGGGAATGTAAATTTTCTTAGTGCTGCTTTATTAGGAATTGCCATTGGCGTGTTTGTCATGTTCTGGAACATTGCCACTTTTATTCTCTTCAGCAGACACTTTACCTTTTTAGCTGCTACGCAATACCCTTTTTTTAAGTATTGCATCAACAACAGTGTTATACCTCTTACTTTTCTCCTCTTCTTTTTAATTAAGGCTTACCAGTTTGCACACTACAAAGAGCTAATAAGCAACCTGGAAATTATTTTTCTTGCGATTGGCTTTTTAACAGGATTGATTTTTACTCTGACTATTTGTTTTATTTATTTTTTCCGGGCAGATAAATCTATACTCCGGAAAATGCAACCTGTATTCAATGATGCAAAAAGTTACATTGCGCAACTTCAACCGGCACACAAATCACTAAAAGATACTTCTTTGATCCGTTCAGAGTGGTTTTTAGATTCGTTCTGGCGTATCCGCCGCTGCCGCGATGTTTCGCATTATTCCGCAGAGCTGATGGAAAAAATTTTTAAACGGCATCATTTTGCTGCAGTTGTGTGCGTTTTATTAGCATATGTTTTTTTGATTGTAATTGGTTTTTTTCTCGATTATAAAGTTTTTCAGATACCTGCTGCAGCCAGCATTACTATTTTGTTTGCTATTCTAATTGGGGTTGCAGGCGCCTTCGCTTACTTTTTACAAACGTGGAGTGTCCCAGTGCTGGTGCTGTTTATTTTACTGCTTAATTTTTTATATAAATTAAACTGGATTGATCCTACAAACAAAGCATACGGATTAAATTATGTGACGGAAACTAATCGGCCGGCTTATTCTGCGCAGGCATTACAAAATTTATCTTCTACTAAAAATATAGAGCAGGATAAGCAGAATATGTCAGCAATTTTAAATCGCTGGAAACAGAAGCAGGAAGATGAAAAACCAATACTGGTGCTAATGGCCACCAGTGGTGGCGGAACACGCAGTGCCGCATTTACTATGAATGTGTTGCAGCAACTGGATAGTATAACAAGTGGACAAATAATGAAAAAAATGTTCCTGATTACAGGAGCATCAGGGGGCATGATTGGGGCTACTTATTTCCGTGAGCTATACCGGCAAAAATTATTGAAGAAGAATATAAATCTGCAGGACAAAAAGTTTGTAGATGACATTTCGCAGGATTTGTTGAATGCAACATTTTCTTCTTTTGTTGCCCGGGATTTATTTGCACCTGAGCAGCGTTTTTCTGTTGGTCCTTTCAAGTATTTGCGGGATAGAGGTTATGCGTTTGAAACTGCACTGAATGACAACACAAGAGGGTTGCTAAATAAACGGCTGCAGGATTATGTTGTGGATGAAGCTGCGGCTAATATTCCTCTGATATTATATCATTCTGTAATTACCCGCGATGGAAAAAAATTAATGATCGGCACGCAGCCCATGCGGTTTATGATGCAAACCCCCGCCGATACGGTTCTTTCAAATACTACCAGTCCGGATGGAATTGACTTTGTTACTTTTTTTGCACAGCAAAGTCCTTACAATTTGCGTGTGCTAACGGCCTTACGCATGAATGCAACCTTCCCTGTTGTATTGCCTAATGTATGGCTACCGTCCAAACCAGTAATTGATGTAATGGATGGTGGGCTTCGCGATAACTATGGAATAGAAAATACTCTTCGTTTTTTAGCTGCCATGCAAACCTGGATAGAGCAAAACACCAGTGGCGTATTGATCATTCAGGTGCGTGACCGCAGTGCCGGTGGCTGGGAAGCTCCTTTTGAATTTGAGGGAATTACTCAAAATGCTGTAAAGCCTTTTTTTCTGCTGGAGAATAACTGGTACAAAATAATGGAGTATATGCAAAATGATCTTCTGAATTATTTTAGCACCGCTTCCGGTTATCCCATTCATAAAGTTCTTTTTCAATATGCATCTAATAATGAAGAAAATAAAGCTGCACTCAATTTTCATTTAACACAACGCGAAAAAAGAGATGTTGCGTTATCGCTAAAAGCAAAAAGTAACTACGACAATCTTATACGCGTAGCTCAACTTTTGAAACCACAGGTTCCTAAGGCACCGTAAGGCGGTAATGTTTTGGAAGGATCTGAATTTTTAATAAGCTGGAAGTAAGTGTTGGCTCACCATCAATATGTATGGGTGCAAGGTTAACATTTTTTATGTCCACTGCCGGTACCTGAAAATAAATTACGCTTGCATTATTATCCACTACATCTACCGTCTGTAATTTATTAAACCCACCCACTTGTTTTAGGGTTTGCACTAAAATGTTTATCTTATTTTTTTTTGTAACAATTACAATATCCAGCAAACCGTCTGTTAAGCTTGCCCTTGGTGCAATGGTAAAATTATTTCCAAACTGGTTACCATTAGCTATAGAAACAAAAAAAGCATCTAACTCCCATTCTACTTCACCTGCTGTTACTACAACCGGGTAAGCCCGGGCTTTAAAAAAATTAACTACAGATTGCTTTATATAGGTTTTCAATCCACGTTTCGGATCGTTAGCAAAATTATGTGCCACCTGAGCATCAAACCCTACTCCGCATAAAGAGCAGGCAAATTTTTCATTTACCATAAATGCATCTACTGCTTTGCTTTTTCCCTCAAAGATTACTTCCAGGGCACGTTTAGTACTTTTCGGAATTTTTGCACTAAATGCTAACCCATTACCGGAGCCGAAGGGAACAATTCCAAATTGCACATTTAGATGTTGCAGGCTATTTACCACCTGGTTTACTGTACCATCACCGCCGGCAATAACTACATCTGTTATTTGCTGCCGGGTAATTGTATCATATAAAAAAGAATAATCTCCATTTGCAACAGCCGGAAGAATTTTAAAATCAAATCCTCCTTTCTTTGACTCTGTTTCGAGTATTTTTTGCAGAGAACTCTTTTCTCCTCTACCCGATATTGGATTAATTATGTAAATAAAATTTCTGGGCATCCACTACTTTAAAACAACAGTGCACAAATGTACTCTGCGAATACGAACAGTAGCTGCCACTTTGGGATCTGTTGGTAATGCCCAGGTATAGATATGAATGGTTTTGATGTGATTAGCAATTGACCTGAGATGCGGGTTAGTCACTTTAAATAAATTGCCGCCTCGTTTCAACAATTCATTTTCTTTGTCGTCAACTAATGCAATTACTCTTCTCCACCCTTTTTGTTTATTTACTTCAGTATAATTAACCCACAGATAACCAGATTTTTTCAAATCAGCAATTTTGATACTGATAACATTTTTCTTTGAATTTTCTACGGAGGTGTGAAGCATCAGATTTCTATTATGTACAATTTTCCAGCTATCTGTGTCCGCTGATATTTTTTGTGCAGTTATCCCACCAACAACAAGTGAAGTAAAAAGGAAAAGAATGATGGTTTTCATAATTTTATATGTTCAAATATCTTACCATGAAAAATATTTAGATGGATCAAAACACCGGCAAATACATCATATTCTTTGGTGCTTTAATCATTATCGTTGGTGTATTGATTTATTTTTTACACGATAAGTTGCACTGGATAGGAAGATTGCCGGGTGACATCCGCGTGGAAAGGCCAAATTTTCGCTTTTATTTTCCAATTGTCACCATGATCTTGTTCAGTTTGCTCTTAACTGTTATCATCAACATTATCAGAAAGTTTTTGTAAAGGTCTCAGAGCCTTTCCTTGCCCTTACTCAATTGGCTTACCTTTGCCGCTCAATAAGAGTTAGCAAGTTAAAAGGTTAATAAGTTAACAAGGCGATTCAAGATCTATCAAACCTGTTAACCCGAGTTAACTATCAACTTAACACATGAACATCCGTAATATAGCCATTATAGCCCACGTTGACCACGGAAAAACCACCCTGGTTGATAAAATTTTACATGCTACAAAAGTTTTCCGTGATAACCAGGAAACAGGTGAATTGATAATGGACAGCAACGACCTGGAACGGGAACGGGGTATTACTATTTTCAGTAAAAACGCAGCGGTTGTTTATAAAGGAGTAAAAATTAATGTTATTGATACACCTGGCCACGCAGATTTTGGCGGTGAAGTAGAACGCGTACTAAAAATGGCTGATGGTGTTTTGTTGTTGGTAGATGCGTTTGAAGGCCCGATGCCGCAAACCCGCTTTGTCCTACAAAAAGCACTACACCTCAATTTAAAACCCATTGTTGTTATTAATAAGGTAGACAAACCTAACTGCCGCCCTGATGAAGTGCATGATGCAATATTTGAATTATTTTTTAACCTTGATGCAACAGAAGAACAATTGGATTTTCCAACCTATTATGGTTCGGGAAAATTAGGGTGGTTCAATGATTCACTAACGCCAGGCGAAGACATTACTCCATTGTTAGACGGTATTTTAAAGTACGTACCGCCGCCCACAATTAGCGAAGGAACCTTGCAAATGCAAATCACTTCACTGGATTATTCTTCTTTTTTAGGTCGCATTGCTATTGGAAAAGTAGCCCGTGGCGCTATCAAAGAAAATCTGCCTGTTTCTTTGGTACAGGTAGATAACAACGTAAGAAAATTAAGAGTTAAAGAATTATATGTTTTTGAGGGGATGGGTAAAAAAAGAGTAAGTGAAGTTTCTGCAGGAGACTTATGCGCTGTAGTGGGTGTTGAAGATTTCAATATTGGTGATACCCTTGCTGATTTTGAAAACCCCGAAGCTTTGGCGGTAATCAGTATGGATGAACCCACCATGAACATGCAGTTCAGCATTAACAACTCTCCTTTTTTTGGACGTGATGGGAAATTTGTTACCTCACGTCACCTGCGTGACAGGTTGATGAAAGAAACAGAAAAAAATCTGGCATTACGCGTAGAAGATACGGACAGTGCAGATAGTTTTATGGTGTATGGCCGCGGTATTTTACACTTAGGCATACTCATAGAAACAATGCGTCGTGAAGGTTATGAATTAACCATAGGCCAACCTAAGGTAATTGTTAAAGAAATAAGTGGTAAAAAATGCGAGCCATTTGAAACATTAGTTGTTGATGTGCCGCAGGAATATGCATCAAAAGTAATTGATATGGTAACACGCAGGAAAGGAGAACTGCTGGTAATGGAAACTAAAGGTGATATGCAACATCTTGGGTTTGATATTCCTTCCCGCGGATTAATTGGGTTACGAACACAGATGCTAACCAATACAGCAGGCGAGGCTGTAATGAATCACAGGTTTAGCGAGTACAAGGCATGGAAGGGCAATATTCCCGGACGTATAAATGGGGTTTTAATAGCCAGGGAACCAGGTTCTACTACAGCTTATTCTATTGATAAATTACAGGATCGTGGGTTTTTCTTTGTAGAGCCCGGAGAAGAAGTATATAAAGGAATGATCATTGGCGAAAATAATAAGCCAGGCGATCTTGTGGTGAACGCAAATGAAGGGAAAAAACTCACTAACATGAGGGCTAGTGGCAGCGATGGTACGGTAAGCCTTGCCCCAAAAAGATTAATGACATTGGAGGAATGTATGGAATACATTCAGCAGGACGAATGCATTGAGGTAACACCAAACCACATTCGTATGCGCAAGGTGGTAATGGATGAAGAAGAAAGAAAGAAACTGCAAAAAAGAATGAGTGCTGAGGTAGTATAAAACGCATAAATACAATCAATAACTTTGTACTGTGAAGAAAGTTTTGATAATACTAATTTTCATTTTTTCATTCCTGATTTTTAATTCAACTGCTCATTCGCAGTGTTCTGTCTGTACCAGAACAGCTCAGCAGCTTGGTGAAAAACCTGCAAAGGGATTGAATGCCGGCATCATTTATCTTGCCTTAACTCCTTTGGCACTTATAGGAATTATAGGTTATCGCTGGTGGAAGCGGAATAGCTACACTAATTGATTAAATATAATCTGATAACTGGGGTGTGAGGTTTAGCATGCAAAGGCTATATAAGATCTTTTTTAAAGAAATGGTTCACCTTTAGAAGACGCTGTTAATTGCTTTGGTAAAAGGTTCTGCTTTACTGTACGAACAGCAGACCGCATTATAACCATTATTGATGTGCTTAGTTGTGCCTTATGTACACTTGTTCTTTCATTCCCCACCACCGGTCAACAATATGGTGCAAACGTTGGCTTGTGTTTCTCACTCTTTTTTTAACTGGTATATGTGTAAAATCAAAGTCACGCATTGCAGCAATCAATTCTTCTCTCGAATACCCTTTTGCAAACGCTTCTGTAAAAAAAGCGGTGATATATCTATTCCATTCCTCCTTATTGCTCCAATAATGTGCAATAGCAGTGTGTGCCGGCTGTAAGCCATATGTATGTTGCAAAGCTCTAGATAAAGCAAACTGTTCAATCAACTTTCTTGTAACCCCTGCAGCACATAACTCATCGCAAAGTCTTAATGCCAACTCGCAGTCTGCACCTCCTTTCGTGTTGGGCGTTGCCACAACTCCGGCATTCCACATGTGCTGTTGTGTATCCATTGGTAAATTGGCGAAAGGTCGGCCTTTAATCTGGCGCCACATCCGCTTTTCTGTTTTTGTGTTCGCATTGCTTAATGCCCCTTCATCTTCATGCATTAGAGCAAAACCTTTGACCAATATTTTCACAAGATGGTCTGCTGGTTTGTATAAAAAAGTATCTGTATCTAAGTACACAACCGGGTCGCCTGTATATTCTTTACATATACATTGAAGTGCTTTTATTTTAATGCGCCAGAAAAATAGGTGCGGACCCTTCCATTCCTCTAATTGTTCTTTACCCGCCAGAAAAATACGCACTACATCTTTTAAGTGTGAGTAATAAGCTGGCGCATCTGTAATGACGTTTATAGAATCAATTTTTTCATCCTGAGCTAAAAAAGAATAAATAGAGAAAGCTGCCTGTGAATGAATGGCTAAATTGTTGCCAAAAGTGATGTATAAAAGATGCATAAGCTAATCTTCAAATAAACCAAGAGTTAAATAGGCAGGGTTTAATCCATTATGATAAATAAATAAATTATGCAAGCGTTCACTTAAAAAGCCAAAAACCCTTTGCTGATATCCTTGCTCCGGTAATTTAATTCGCTGCTGCACTTCAAATAAAATATCAAATAGCCAGTTCAAATACGCATCCCATACAGTCCAGCTTGTTATCATAATATTATTGAAATACATGTATTTCCCTTCGCCAAATGGGGTAATGCTGTTAGCATAATCAGGATATTTTTCAATTACTACCTGCATCGCAATTTTCCAATCTTCCGCCGCTATGATCTGCAAAGTAGCCCTCTTTAATTGTATATACCTTACGGCCTTGCTTTTTTGCATAAGTGGGGAGTTGTACAATTACATCTACTTTAGTTAACAACCGGCTTAAATAAGTGTATAGTTCATCTGTCAGTAAACTATTCAGTACTTTTTGGGATGTTTTAAAATAATACCTGCTCTTTCTCTTGCAAAAGTATTTTGTCACCAGCTTAACTAAGTAGCGGCGGTAATGACAAAGCCCCCAAGCATTTGTATTCCTCTCTGCATTTTTAATTATCCAGTAAGCCGCAGTTAGTTCACTGTAATAATTGTTCAGATGCGAAATATGATTACCCGTATTATCACCGAGCATGGTCAGGCGGGGATGTAAAGCCGCTCCGGCCTGAATGGGCACCACGTAGGGAGCCTTTGGTCGAAGCGCAAAGTCTTTGTAGTACACACTATATAGCGTAATAGATGCACCAGGTCTCATGTACAACTAAAGTTGAATTTTGCAAAATACAAACATACTGGTAAGGGAGTGTAAATTAGTAAAACGAATAATGCGTGTATCTTTAATTTATAGATTATGCTTACTCCTGTTTCTGTTGTAATAATTTGTTACAATGCAGCAGCCACCATACAAAAAACATTGGCATCTGCATTTTTATTAACAGATGATGTGGTGGTGGTGGACAGGGGAAGCACAGATGACACCCTTTCTATAATTAAATCAACAGGCGCTGCATTGGTTGAAATGGAATGGTTGGGATTTGGAGCTAATAAAAATATAGGTAATACTGCAGCAAAAAGAGATTGGATCGTTAGTTTGGATGCTGATGAAGAACTAAGTGAAGAATTGATTGCAGGCATAAGAACATTAAATTTGGATAATCATCACTCTGTCTATGCTTTTCACCGGCTTAATTATCTGGACGTTACCGCTATAAAACATGGGGCGTGGAAAAACGACTGGACGGTTCGCCTTTTTAACCGGAAAATAGTTTGTTGGGACGATGCACCGGTACATGAAAAATTAGTTATTCCGCCGTCTGTGCAGGTTAAGAAGTTACACGCCTGGTTACACCATTATACGGCTGCTAACATCAAAACTTACAGGGAAAAACTGGAAAAATATGCGTACCTGCTAGCACAAAAATATTATAAGAAAGGAAAGAAAGTGCCTCTTTATAAAATTTATTTTTCCCCTCTTCTAAGTTTTTTTAAAAACTACATTTTACAACTTGGAGTAATGGATGGGGCAGCTGGGTGGCATCTTGCAAAAGTGCATGCTGACTACACTTTCAAAAAATATAAAAAATTAAAAGAGCTCCAGTCAGAAAAAAAAAAGCAATGAACAACTTTCATTGCTGATTGATGTTTTTTTCCAAATAGTCGTGCACAAAACTATACAAGTTAAAATTTTTACCTGTCACTGTTTCAAGTTTTTGTCTGATTATTCGCTTGTTAATATCTTTCATACGATATTGTTGAATTAATTGACAGGCTTTTTCGGCCAACAACCAATACTTTCTTTCATTGTATTGTTTATGTCCCTCTTTTTCCCTGATCTGCTGAAATAAGTCATTAATACCGTCGTGTTCGGATGCAACGGTTTTAAGAACGGGAACTTCCCTTTTTTTATTATGAAAAGCAGGTGCCAGCATCAATTGAAGATTTTTCACAAAAGCATCTGCACCAGGTCTGTCGCTTTTGTTTACAACAAATATGTCTGCTATTTCCATTAAACCTGCCTTCATTGTTTGCACCTCATCGCCACTTTCGGGCACCAGGACAACCACCGTTGTATCGGCAAGACCCGCAATTTCAATTTCACTTTGACCAATCCCTACAGTTTCCACAATAATGTAATCAAAGGCTACGGCTTTCAGCACTTCTGTAATTTCAATAATCATTGGGTGCAATCCTCCCATTGAACCTCTGGTAGCCAAAGACCGTATGTAAACGTCCGGATGTGTGTACCATTGGCTCATTCTAATTCTGTCGCCTAACAGAGCTCCCAAATTGAAGGGTGATGAAGGATCAATACATAAAACAGCAACCTTCAAATTTTGAGCAACTATTTCTTTAATCAGACTATCAACTAATGTGCTTTTACCTGCACCGGGTGGCCCTGTTATTCCAATTATTCTTCCATCTGAATCAGTCGGTAAAGTCTTCATCAATTGCTGATAGCCTGGTTGCTCATTCTCTATAAAAGATATTATTCGTGCTAATGCCTTTATATTACCGCTTAATGAATCTTTAAGCAATGGCTGCCACATGTAAAAAGTAGATGTTGTACGTTTATCCTGTAAAAGCGGATGATTCCACTCAATGATTGCTAATCACAAAAGTATGCGGAATAGACCAGAGAATAGCCCGCATTCAAACATCATCTTTAGTTGTATAATAACCATGCTGGTAAGTCTATTTACTTCCCGCGCAGCATTGTCCATACTGTTGATATTTTTCTTGAGCTTTGTCTTTTTTACCTGTTTCTCCCGAAGGTCATGGAAACAATTTGTTTGCACACCTCTATTGATAAGCACTTCGTTACTATTTTTTATTCCGTTTATTTCTGTTTTATGGAGTAACAACATTGATGAATGGTTACATGTAATGCAACTTAAAATACCTCTTCTTGTTCTGCCGTTAGCTTTTGCCGGAGAATGGCGTTTATCAGAAAAAAAATGGAAACAAATTGCTTACCTTTTTTTATTGCTTGTTTTTGCAGGCACCTGTTATAGTCTCTATCATTATTTAAACGATGTACCTGCAGTACATGCAAATTATCTAAGGGCTAAAGTGATTGCTACCCCTTTACAAAATGATCATTTGCGTTTTAGCTTACTGGTAAGCATTGCAGTATTACTATGCCTGTTGCTGTTGAATTATTTAGAGCATGGAAAAAGTAAATACATTTTAGTAATTCTTGCTGGTTGGTTTGCTGTATATCTGCATGTGCTTGCTGCCAGGACCGGTATTTTTTGTCTTTACATACTCTTGATATTGTTTTTTCTTCATCTTCTTTTTCAAAAAAGAAAATCTGTTCTTGGGCTAGTTGTTATCTCCATTGTTCTGATCTTACCGGTTGCCTCATGGTTTACTCTCCCTACATTTCAGAATCGCATAAAATATTTCCTTTACGATCATTCATTTGTAAGGTCAGGAACTTATTTGCCCGGTGCTACAGATGGTAACCGTACACTATCATTAAAAGCAGGATGGCAAACTTTACTTGAACACCCTTTTGGAGTAGGTGCAGGTGATATATGGAATAAAGTAAACGAATGGTATGAAACAAATGTTCCGCCGATGTTACAAACCGATAAGCTCTACCCCAGCAGTGAATGGTTAATTTATGGACTCACAGCAGGCTGGCCGGGGATTATTTTGTTTAGTATGATACTATTGGTGCCCTTTTTTCAAAAAAAAGTAAAACTTAGGTTTTACTGGCTTACACTTCATGTTCTTTTTTGTTTTAGTTTTTTATTTGATGTAGGGTTAGAAGTACAATATGGAATTTTTATGTACAGTTTCATCCTTTTATGGTGGTGGAAGTGGTTAGCCAAGTGTCCTGGAACGGTAGAAATAAGTAATCAAAAAAATAGTCTTTAGGAACTCTTTATCTTGATTATGCATCAAATTTGCAGGTGAATGGTATGACTAATTTTATCCCTATTTTCCCTTTGAATATTGTGGTTTATCCCGGCGAGCAGGTTAATCTGCACATTTTTGAGCCGCGCTATAAACAACTCATTAACGAATGCTATAAACAAGGTAAACCCTTTGGCATTCCTGCTGTTATTGAAAAACGTTTACAGGATTATGGAACATTGGCAAAGGTTACAGAAATAACCACTGTGAACGACAATGGCGAAATGGATATAAAGACGCATGGGGATAAAGTATTCCGCATTTTAGAAGTGATTAAAGAAATTCCTGAAAAGTTGTATAGCGGCGCCATCGTTAATTACCCGCAAAATCATGACAGCGGCGATCCTGAGCTAATGCGCAAAGTAATTAACAGCATACGGGAACTGCACCGTTTGCTGAACGTAAATAAAGATTTTAAAAAAAATGAAGAAAAAATAAAGGCTTACGATGTTGCCCATCACGTAGGTTTATCCTTACAGGAAGAATATGAACTTCTGAACCTTATGCACGAACGGCAGCGGCAGGAATATTTAAAAAGACATCTGGCTAAAGTAATTCCAATGGTGGCAGAAATGGAGCAGCTAAAAGAAAAAATAAAACAAAACGGCCATTTTAAGAACCTTTCGGGTTTTAATTTAGATGTTTGATTCAGTTGTATGTTCACTCTTTGTTTAGATTTCGGCAATACAAGATTAAAAGCTGCTTTATTTATCGGTGCTGAACTTCAGCAAATTTTTGTTCTTGAAGATGATGTAGTGGATCAACTCCGTGAGATTTTGGAACAACATCATCCACCCTACTCCATCCTTTCTTCCGTAATCAATCACCCGCAAGAGGTGGAAGAGCTGTTATCCTCAAAAACAAAATTCCATAAACTCTCCAACACGTCAACGCTTCCCTTTACCATTCCCGTTGGTAAACCTGAAGCTGTTGGTGCGGACAGGTTAGCCATTGCTGCTGCAACGGTAAATTTGTTTCCGCATCAAAATAATTTAGCTATTGTTCTTGGCTCCTGCATTACATACAATTTTATAAATAAATTTCATCAATTGATAGGAGGATCTATCTCACCTGGGATGGAAATGCGTTTCAAAGCCTTAAATTATTATACAGCAAAATTACCGGTAGTGAATGCAGATTGGAATGTGCCATTAATAGGTTACGACACCAATACAAACATTCAGTCAGGAGTAATACTTGGGATGGCAAAAGAAATGGATGGTATTATTGAAGCATACCAAAGTAAGTTTAGCAACTTTAACGTGCTTTTAACCGGTGGTGATTTACCCTTCTTTGAGCCCCATTTAAAAAAGAAGATATTTGCAGACCCTCATTTAATTTTCAAAGGTTTGTATGCCATTAGCCAAATTAACGATGCTTAAGAATAGTTGTACGTTTTCCATTAAAATATTATTTCCTGTACTTTTTACTTTCTGCGGATTAGTTGTCTTTGCACAGGATAATTCGCCGTATTCACGTTTTGGTTTGGGAGATGTAATGCCAAATACCAATATTATCAGCCGGGGTATGGGTAGCATTACTGCAGGCTATGCAGATTTTCTTTCTGTCAATTCAAATAACCCTGCATCCTATTCTGCTTTTAGAAGTTATCTGGAAGAAAGATCAAAAAGATTTGTTTCCGGCCGTGTAATATTAGATGCAGGATTAAATATTGAGAACAGAACGCTGCGCAATCCCAATCAACCGGAAAAATTCACTGCACCGAATGCATTATTTTCTTATCTGCATGTTGGCATCCCTTTGAGAAATAACTGGGGTATGAGTTTCGGATTGAAACCATTAAGCCGCATTAATTACAAAATTGCACGTACAGAACAGCTATTTGATCCCCGTACAGGTAAACCTATTGATAGCGCATATACTGAATTTACAGGAAACGGCGGAAGTTATTTACCAGGTATCGGTACCGGGTTTGCCATCAAAAATTTCAGTGCCGGTGTAAACATTGGCTACCTGTTTGGGAAAAGAGAAAACACCACTAAGCGGGCCTTTTTAAACGATACGGTCCTTTACAACAACTCTAACCACACCACACGTTCTTCATATGGTGGTGTATTTCTAACTGCTGGTGCACAGTATAAAATCAATTTAAACAAGGAAACTTATTTACGCCTGGGTGCCAATGGAAATTTAAAACGCAACATCAATGGCACGCAGGTTATTTTGCGGGAAACATTTATTCGCGATGCAAGCAACGGAGACTTTCAGTTAGATAGTGTATATGAACAGCGGGATGTTAAAGGGGAGGTCGTTTATCCTGCTTCTTACACGCTTGGTTTTATTGTAGAACATCAAAATGAAAAATTAGGCGGCTGGTTAATAGGAGCGGATTTTATTCAAAACAATTGGGATGATTTTCGCTTTTTCGGAACTTCTGATTCTGTTAAAGATAACTGGCAGTTGCGGGTAGGGGGACAGTTTCGTCCGCAACCGGGTTCTGTTTATTTTAGTAATGTAGCATATCGTGCAGGCTTCTTTACCGGGCCTGATTACATAAACATACGCGGTAAGCTGCCACAATATGGTGTTTCTTTTGGCCTGGGGTTGCCTGTTGCAAATTACAATCGTTTAAGCCAGGGCCAATTTACTGTTATAAACCTTGCACTGGAATACAGCAAACGTGGTAATAATGATAATCTTCTAAAGGAAAACATGTTTCGTATTTCCCTTGGGTTAAACTTTAGCGACATCTGGTTTAATAAACGCAAATATGATTAGAAGCGTTTTGCATAAATTTTTTTTATACGCAGCTATCTTAAGTAGCTGCTTCTTTTTTTATAGTTGTGAGAATGATGAGAAAAAAATACAGGAGTGGACAGAGACAAAAATAATGGTGGAAGAAGCAAAGGATGTGGTAAGTTATTTTAGCCAGCAGGGTAATTTAAGAGCTAAACTCAAATCGCCTTTAATGCTGCGCTACCAGGCAGATACTACTTACGTGGAGTTTCCAAAGACCTTGCATGTAGATTTTTTTGATACTACAAGAAAAATAGAAAGCTGGTTAGATGCGGGTTATGGCAAATACCTGGAAAATCAGAATAAAGTTCTGCTGAAAGATAATGTTGTGGTGATCAATGTAAGAGGAGATACATTGCAAACATCAGAGCTTTGGTGGGACCAGCAGCAAAGAAAATTTTATACAGATAAAGAAGTGCGTATTACGCAAAAGGACAAACGTATTGTTGGTGGTAAAGGTATGGAAGCCGGACAGGATATGAGCTGGTACATTATAAAACGCCCAACAGGTACAGTATTAATGGAAGATGAGATGATGCCGAGGTAGATTCACTTACTTAGTCTTGTACTGCTCTGCTTATCCTAACAACTTTCGAAGTATTTTTAATCTACAATCTTTTAAGAAATATGGAATACAGAAGAATGGGCAAAAGCGGTCTGCAACTGAGCGTATTATCGTACGGAAGCTGGGTAACTTTTCATAAACAAATAGATGTAGTGAATGCAGATGAATTAATGAGCATTTCTTATGACAATGGCGTAAACTTTTTTGATAATGCAGAGGTGTATGCACTTGGTGAAAGTGAGAAATTAATGGGTCGTGTGTTGAAAAGTAAAAACTGGGATAGAACATCATACACAGTCAGCAGTAAAGTTTATTTTGGCTGGAGAGGAAAAGAAAATAAACCAAACCAAACAGGGCTTAGCCGCAAACATATAACAGAAGCCTGCCATGAGGCATTGCAACGTTTGCAAGTAGACTACCTGGATATTTTTTTCTGCCACAGGCCCGACAAAAATGTGCCCATGGAGGAAGTGGTGTGGACAATGAATACGCTGATACAACAAGGGAAAATTTTATACTGGGGCACCAGTGAATGGAGCGGCGTGGAAATTATGGAAGCCCACAAAGTTGCTCAGCACTACAAGCTAATTGGCCCTGTTGTGGAGCAGCCTCAATACAATTTACTGGAACGGGATAAAATGGAAAATGAATTCCTGACGATCTTTAAAACTGTGGGGATGGGGACAACAATATGGAGTCCGCTTGCATCAGGTTTACTAACAGGTAAATACAATAACGGCATACCCGAAGGTGCCCGTTTATCTCTGTCCGGCTTTGAATGGTTGAAGGACCGCTGGATGGTGGAAGAAAAATTGAATAAAGTAAAACAGTTTTCGTCTTTTGCTGATGAATTAGGTATTCCAATGGCAACACTTGCTATTGCATGGACCATAAAAAATCCCAACGTTACAACCACTATTTTAGGCGCTACAAAAAAAGAACAGTTAGTGGAAAATCTAAAAGCGTTGGAGGCTTCTGAAAAACTTACTCCGGATGTTATGCAGAGAATAGATGATATAACCCAAACAAAGCCAAAGGTGCCAGAGTATTAAGGCCCCCTGTCCCCTAAAGGGGAACTTAGATCGAGATACACCCCTTGCGTCCGGAAGAGGAACTTAGATTGTTATTTTTGATACGTTACATTCAACCTCTAACTATAACAATTAACAGAAATGCAGGATAATAAAGAAACTAATGGTTCTAAGTCTCCCCTTCAGGGGGACAGGGGGTTTACGCTCTTCGGGGGACAGGGGGCTGCCCTTATCACCGGTGGCAGTCGCGGTATTGGAAAGGCTATTGCTTTACGTTTAGCAAAAGCAGGAGTAAATATTGCTATTGCAGCAAAAACAACAGCCGTAAATCCAAAACTGGAAGGCACCATTTATACTGCAGCAAAAGAAATTGAACAATTCGGTGTACAGGTTCTGCCGATACAATGCGATATTCGCTTTGAGGACCAAATTCAAAATGCTGTTTCAAAGACCATTGAAACATTTGGAAGTCTTGATGTATTAATAAACAATGCCAGCGCTATTAATTTAACACCAACCGCACAAACACAAAGTAAACGTTATGACCTGATGCATGGCATTAATGTGCGGGGCACGTTTTTAATGTGCAAAGAATGTATCCCTCATCTAAAAAAATCTCCCAACCCCCACATATTAAATTTATCGCCGCCGTTAAATATGAATTCAAAATGGTTTGCAGCTCATCTTGCATATACAATAAGCAAATACGGAATGAGTATGATTGTTTTAGGCCTGGCAGAAGAATTAAAAGAGGATGGCATTGCAGTAAATGCATTATGGCCAAAAACAACTATTGCCACGGCTGCAGTACAAAATTTATTAGGTGGTGATTACCTGGTGCAGCGCAGTCGTAAGCCGGAAATAGTTGCAGACGCAGCATTTGCAATTGTTACCAGGCCTTCATCTGAATGCACCGGCAATTTTTTTATTGATGAAGACGTTCTCAGAAAAGAGGGAGTGAATGACTTTAGCCATTACACTGTAAACCCTGCAATGCCTTTACAACCCGATTTGTTTATATGATTACACAATGGTATAATTTTTATAATCAAAGGGTCGTTTCCCGGTTGTCTTTTCAATTAAATTTTTAAACCTGTCTTTGAAGTTTGGTTTGTTATAAGAGAGATCAAAATCAAACCTCCAGTTTTTATTTTTAATTCGCTTCTGCATTACAGCAGGGTGCGTGCCTGAATATTTTTGCAATGCATCAATCTGTGAATAATCAAAGCATCCTTCATACACTTTTTCCTGTTGATCATTAACTCCATCATCATTCCAGTACTTACCAAAGTTGTTCATTTTTAGCTGCATAGCATGTGGTTCTCTTACCCAGCCATAGTGATGAATGTATGCGTTTAACGGCTTTACCTGCAATTTTTTATTTGGTGCTTTCCGAAAACCCTGAGCATCTCTGAAAGAATAAATTCTTTTGTCATTTTTTATTATTCTTATTTCATGCTTATACCAGTTGGATGATGTGCCTACGTAATCAAAAGAGCCATAAAAATGCCGGTATTTAAATAATAATCCATCCACTGCTTTATCATTTTTCCACCTGTGCATTGCGTCTTGTATTTCGTTATAATATGCATCATGTACTACCTCATCACCTTGTATGTAAAAACACCACTCGCTATCATCGTTAGTAGCCTTAAATGCTTTATCTGTTTCGATTGCCAGCACACGGCCTCCTTCCCTTACATTATCGTCCCATATTGTATCTATTATTTTAATTTTTTGCGGATGAACAGATGCAACCAATTCTCTTGTGTTATCTTCTGAATTTCCGACAGCAACAACTATCTCATCGCATAAAGGCAGAATAGATTGTAGTGCTTCAACAATAGGATATTGAAACTTAACAGCATTTCTTATAAAGGAAAAACCGGTTACTTTCATGATAAATGTCTAAAGTTTAAAGTTCAAAGTTTAAGGTAATTTAAATTCTACAGGCATACCTTATCTAATAAGAATTAAACCTTAGACCTTAAATTTTAAACCTGGCTATTTTGGTATGAATCTTCGTCCCACTTTTCCGGCCTCATCTGGGGAAACAACAACACATCCTGTATGGAAGGCTGATTTGTTAGCAGCATGCATAACCGGTCAATGCCAAAGCCAATACCTGATGTAGGTGGCATACCGTATTCTAATGCTCTTAGAAAATCATTATCTATAAACATTGCTTCTAAATCGCCCCGTTCCATAAGCTTTACCTGCTCTTCAAAACGTTCTCTTTGATCAATCGGATCGTTTAATTCTGTATATGCGTTTGCTATTTCTTTCCCGTTAATGATCAACTCAAAACGTTCTACCAATCCGGGTTTGCTGCGGTGTTTTTTTGTAAGCGGACTCATTTCTACAGGGTAATCCATAATAAATGTGGGCTGTACATAATGGTGCTCGCAATGTTTGCTAAAAATCTCATCAATCAACTTCCCCTTTGCCATGCTTGCCTCCACTTCTATTCCTAATTCCCTGCATACATTACTTAGTCTTGTTTCATCCATCACACTTACATCGTGCCCTGTATGTTCATGAATAGCATCGTAAAGAGTAATGCGTTTAAACGGCGCCTCAAAAGAAATTGTCCTGAGCGAAGTCGAAAGGTCACCTACATGTACTTCGGTGCTGCCTGTAACATCAACTGCTGCTTTTTCCAGTAAGCGTTCCGTTACATTCATCATCCACAAATAATCTTTATAGGCTGTATAAAATTCAAGAATGGTAAACTCAGGGTTGTGTGTACGGTCCATGCCTTCATTACGAAAGTTGCGGCTGAATTCATACACCCAGTCAAATCCACCTACTATCAGCCGCTTTAGGTATAATTCATTCGCAATCCTAAGGTAAAAAGGAACATCCAGCGCATTATGATGCGTAACAAAAGGCCGTGCAGCAGCGCCACCCGGAATAGTTTGTAATACCGGAGTATCCACTTCCAGCGCACCATGATCATTTAAAAACTCGCGAATGGAATTAATCAGTTTTGTTCGCTTTATAAATGTTTCTTTGATGGATGGATTGATAACGAGGTCTGCATACCGCTGGCGGTATTTGAATTCAGGATCGGTAACTGCATCAAAGGTTTGTCCTTCTGCTTCTTTAACTATTGGGAAAGGCCGTAACGACTTTGATAAAATAGAAAGTTCCTGAACGTGCACAGATACCTCACCTAACCTGGTGCGAAAAACAAATCCTTTTACACCAATAAAATCGCCAATATCTAAAAGTTTTTTCCAAACAACATTGTACCAATTGTTATTGCCATCGCGGGTAAGGTCATCCTTTCTTACATAAATTTGAATGCGGCCGTGCGAGTCCTGCAGTTCTGCAAAAGAAGCTTTGCCCATATCTCGGAAGCTCATTAATCTTCCGGCAAGGCAGACATTTTCCAGTTCTTGTTTGTTCTCTTCCGTAAATGAATTTTTAATTATAGTTGTGTACGTATTTACCGGGTAAAGTGCCGCAGGATAAGGATCAATTCCAAGCTTTTTTAGTTCTCCTAATTTTTCACGGCGAATTATTTCCTGCTCTGATAAATTTTGCAATGCCATAAATTTTTTCTTGCGCAAAAGTAAGTTTTGATGGTTAAATCAGCTTTATTGATGCCTGAACAGGAGATGTTAACAGATGCTAAGGTTTTCTGGCAGGCAATTTGAAAATCAACAGGTAAACCTAAAAGATGATTAAACATTACTTTGTTACCTTTTTACTTGCGGTAGGGTTACTTTCCTGCGATACCTTATCTAACCTTCCCATGGGATTGCCACAATACGGCACGGTCACTCAGCTGGAAGCATCACAGGGAATAAAAGAAGCACTGAACAAAGGCGTTGGCCGCGGCATCAGCATTTTAAATGTAGAAAATGGTTTTTTTGGCAGCGATATTTATAAGCTTTTACTACCCCCTGAGGCACAAAGGGTAGAAAGCACTTTACGGAATTTAGGAATGGGGTCAATGGTGGACCGTGCAATTTTGCAGATAAACCGGGCTGCAGAAGATGCTGTTGGTTATGCACGGCCGATTTTTGTAGATGCAATACAGGAAATGACTATTGCTGATGCATTAAATATAGTTAGAGGCCCAAGGGATGCAGCCACGCAGTATTTCCGCCAGAGAACTACCGACAAACTTATTACTGCTTTTTCTCCAATTGTAAGACAGTCCCTGGATAAGTTCAGTGCAACAAAATATTATGGAGATGTAATTAATACTTATAATAATTTTCCTACAACAAGAAATAAAATAAATCCTGATCTGCCGTCTTATGTGGTGGCTAAAGCGGTGGATGCACTCTTTGATAACATAGCAAAAGAAGAAGCAAACATTCGGGAAAACCCGGTTGCCCGTACAACAGAAATTCTTAGAAAGGTATTTGGCTCGGTGGCAAGAGGTTTTTAAGAAATGGTTGAGAAACGAAAAGGTGCAGTCAGGCTGTACCTTTTCGTTTAATATATGTCTGTTAATTTGCATACTACAAATTCCTTCATGCTATTTATCAATTCAGAAGTAAATATTGCTGCCTTACCTGCCGTAGAAAAAGTAGAGCTTCTGCCAATCAGTAAACTTTATTTGAAAGTACTCCGGATGGAATGGCTGTTGACTTCTGTAATTATTGTCTCAATAGCAACGGCAATTATTCTTTTCATGCCTTCTATAAAATATTCGTTGTTGTGGGTACTAGTTGCAGCAACAACATTACTGGTTATCCTAATTTATTTCTTTCTGCAGGAAAAGTCTTTCCCTTTTATAACTTATGCCGTAAGAGATAAGGATGTAATTTTTCAAAGAGGATGGCTTATTCTCACAACTAAAGTCTGTCCTTTCAACCGCATCCAGAATTGCAGTATTCAGGCAGGGTTGCTGGAAAGACGTTACGGACTGGCGTCTCTTACATTATTTACTGCAGGATCGGATGCTGCTGATATACGTATACCCGGACTTTTACAGGAAGAAGCTGAACGTTTACGGCAATACATCCTAAACAAGATCAATGATGAAGCAACAGCACATTGATTGGTCTGTACCGCAGCGACAACCTATTGCAGGACTATTTATTGCTTTTATAAAAACATTATGGGAAGTTCTGAAAAGAATATGGCCCTTTTTTCTGATACTGCTTTTTAAAGGGAAACAGGATAAGGGGGACAGATACGAAATAATAGCCGCCGCTTTTGCATTCTTTACCATTGCCGGAAGCATTATTAAGTTCCTTTATTTCCGTTTCTGCATCATTAATAATGAATTAGTGATTAATAAGGGATGGCTGAAAAAGGAAACAATCACTGTTCCTCTTCAAAAGATTCAAACAGTAAACATTGAACAAAGCTTGTTGCATTCAGCTCTGGGTGTAGTAAAAGTATCAATAGATACTGCAGGCTCTACTAAAACCGAAGCTTCTATTGATGCATTGCACAAACCTATGGCAGAGGCTCTGCGAAATCAATTAGAAAATAGAAGAGAAACTGATGTTCCAATTGATGTGCAAACAAAAAATACAATTCCGGTATTATCGCTTACAGGAAAAGATCTCATAAGGCTAAGTATATCTGCAAATCACATTGAAGCATTTTTTATTCTGGCTTCTTTCTTTATTGGCATTTTAGATAATCTCCGTCGAATTAATTTGAATTTACCTGGAGAAAGCTTAATGCCAAATAGGTCTATTTTAATATTTCTGTTTTTAGCTATGTCAGTACTGGTTTTTACAGTATTGGTTTCAACAATAAGAATTTTTTTAAAGTTCTATGATCTGCAGGTGCATGAAACGCCAACAGGGTATTATATAAGATCCGGGCTAACCAATGTTAAAGAACGAATAGTTGCTTTTTCTAAAATTCAGTTCATTAGCTGGAAGGCAAGCTGGATAAGAAAAAAGATGAACTTGTGGCTGTTGGAATATCATATTTCAGGCGCTGATGAGTCAAAAGGAAAAACTAAAGTACAGATACCGGTTACACAAAAACATCAAATACCTCTATTAAATCAAAAGTATTATTCATTACCGGTTATAGAACATTCAGCAACGGCTGTAACAATTCATCGTTCTTATGTTATAAGACGTTTCTTGTTAAGAGGTCTTATTCCGGCGGTTATTGTTATTGCTATAACATGGGTGTGGTGGCAAAATAAATCTTTATTATTTCTTTTGTATCCTCTCCTCATTGGCATTTCTTCGTGGCTTTTTCAAAAAAAATTTAAGCTGTATGCACTACAGGATATCCTTTATAACATCAAAGGCTTTTTAGGCGAAGAAAAAATTATACTACAATGGTATAAGATACAATCTGTTACTTTGAAGCAATCAATTTTTCAGAGAAAGAAAAATCTAGCCACGGTTATATTACATACTGCAGGTGGAAGTGTGGTGCTGCCATTTATTTCGTTACAGGCAGCACAACAAATTGTAAACTATGGATTGTTTGAAATTGAACGTACAGACAGATCGTGGATGTAAAAATTAATTCCAGATATTAGCGAAAGTGACGTTAAAGGAACAATTATCTATGGAAAATGCAAATGGTTCTTGTTGATTCAAAACCAGCTTCTGATAGCTCAAACTTTCGGATAAATTATAAATTTCAACCTCTTTGTTATCTCCATCAAGAATTAAGTAGTATGGAATTTTTTGATGCTGGTATATTTCAAACTTGGTGTGCCTGTCTTTTAATGCTGTAGCAGGCGATAGGATTTCCACAACCAAAGAAGGTGGAAAATCAAGAAATTGTTTTGTTATTGGTTTACAAACAATTAACAGATCAGGATTTAAAATGGTGTCTTCTGATATTTTGTAATCAATCGGCTGATAAATATTGCAATTGCATTTTGCCTTTCTAAGTGCATTTCTGAATTCAGCATTTACGTTTGCTGCAATCTTCTGATGTTCAGGTCTTGGCATGGGACTCATGGCATAGGGAATGCCATCAATTAATTCCCATCTGCCTTCCCACACGCAATAGTCTTCATAAGTGTAATGAGGCAATATCTTATAGGCTACACCCATGAAACAAAGTTATCAAATATTTTCCCCTGACATTAGTACCTGCCATGCTTCCTGTACCTTGCCGTTATTTAAAAGTTTACCTGCATAGTGATGCAATTCTGCTTCCATTTCATGTGGATTAAGGGAGAAATATTGAACAATTTGTTTTGCATGTTCATCATCAAATGCCGGATCTACTACAGGCTGCTCATGAACATTTGCTAACTGGCCTAAATGATTACCTGTTAAAACTTTACTGGTACGGATGCTGTATGGCAATGCATCTATACCAATGCCCAGTTTGGTATGTGGCTTTTGTACCTGGAATAAATTATCTGCTGAAACCCTGCAATACCAATCTGCCCCTAACCGGGCTACTAACTCCAATTTTGCCTGATTAAATTTTTTATCTTCTGTAAGTAAATCATCATCCAAATGCAAGCAAAGTATTTCGCATATCACAAGATTGCCTGCCCCGCCTTCAGTACCTAAAGGTTTGATTTCGATAACCCCGCACTCCAGTTTTGCTTTGCTTTCTTTTATCATGGGCGGTGTAACCATTGTTGCTTTTTCCTGTGTAAAGCCTGCTTTTATAAACTCATTTACATCTTCAGGATACTCACAACTGGCAAGTGAAGTTTGCTGCACCATATTATAAGTAACAATATTGATGACTACTTCCGGTACTTCCTGAACATTATGGAGGGTATGTTTGGTGGAATTGTCTCTTACCCTCCTTGCAGGAGAAAAAATTACAATCGGCGGGTTAGAAGAAAACATATTAAAAAAGCTGAAAGGGCTCAGGTTTATATTGCCCTTTTTGTTAATTGTAGATGCAAAGCAAACAGGCCGTGGAGCTACTACATGCTGCAGGTAATACTGCTTTTCTACAGGTTTTAGATCGTGAAGAGGGAAAATCATATTAACGACAAATTTCAGGCAATTAGGTTATTCCTTAAAATAGCCTTTTATACCTGTGGTTAACCACTGGTAACTTTTATGGGCAGAACTGTAACAGTTTGTACCCTACATTCGTTATACGAACAAGTTCACCAAGTAATTGATACTGTTATGAAAAAATTATTTTCAGCTATCTTTTTTGTTACAGCCTTCGCATCCACAGTACTTGCTCAGGAAAAAACTAAAAAAACTCTTGAAGGCAATGGCAATCTTGTCACCCGTGATATCCCTATACAATCATTTAATGAGTTAAAAGCAAGTGGAATTTACGAGCTTAAGCTTTCTCAGGGAAACAAAGAAAGTGTAAAGATTGAAGCAGATGAAAACCTGCAGGAACTTTTCATTGTTCGTAATGATGGGGCCCGGCTGATTATTGAGACGAAAAAGATGGAAGACAACGTAAACATTAAAAGCAAAAATAAAATGCGTGTTTATGTTACGTTTAAGAATTTAAAAGATTTGGAGCTAAGCACCATTGGAACTGTACAATCAGATGAACAGTTAAGTTTTAATGATCTGCAATTTAAAAATAAAGGTGTAGGAAGCGTTAATCTCAGTTTGACAGCAAACCGTCTCCATCTTGAAAATAAAAGTGTTGGTGAAGTAACATTAACAGGGAAAGCTGAGAATACTGTACTAAAGAACAATGGTGTAGGCAGCATAAATGCAGGTAATTTTGTGGTTCAAGCAATGGATATTGATAACAGCGGCATAGGCAATGTAGAAGTAAATGCTGCCAAACAATTAAAGGTGAAAGATAACTGGTTAGGAAAAGTGAATAACAAAGGTGCTGCCCCTGTACGCAAGTCGAATAAAGTTGTTATATAAACCGTCACAACCCGGATTTAAATGGATAGCCGGATCAGGGAAAAAAATGGATGATACACAGTTCTTTTGGATTACTGTTTTTCCCGATAATCCTTTAATCTCCCCAAATCCAGGTTCAGGCCTTTTTCCTCTTCAAAATACTCCAATCTGTGTCTTCGGCAACAATGGTGTTTTTCAACACACCGAGGCCATCAATCTCCATTTCCACTTCGTCACCATCTTTTAACCATTGTTCATTGTAATTGGCATCATTAAATTTTCCGGTTCCATTCAATTCCAAAAAGCAACCGGTCCCTACGGTTCCGCTACCGATAACATCACCAGGAAATAAGTCTACACCATAAGATGCACGTTCTATTATTTCAGCGAACGTCCAGTCCATGTCTCCTAAATTTCCTTCGCTTACCTGCTCTCCATTAACCCTGCATATCATTTTTAAGTTCCAGTTGATGCCTGTATGATTTTCTTTCGCCTCTATTTCAAATTCCTGTAATTCATCTAGTGTTACCAGGGAAGGACCTATAATGGTTGCAAAATCTTTTCCCTTTGCAGGGCCAAGGTTCAACAACATTTCTTCCATTTGTAATCTTCGTGCACTTAGATCATTCATAATCATTAACCCGCCAATATATTCATGCGCCTCTTCTGCTTTTATATTTCTGGCTTGCTTGCAGATAACAATAGCTGCTTCCAGTTCAAAATCCAGCTTTTCAAAATGGTCTGGCATACACCGCACTTCACCCGGGCCTGAAATACTATGGTGATTGGTAAAATAGAAAATAGGATATTGGTCAAATTCCGAAATCATATCTACTTTTCGGTTACGTCTTGCAGCCGCTACATGTTGCCGGAAAGCATAACCATCCCTGCAGGAAGTGGGATAAGGAACCGGTGCCAGCAACGTTACAGTATCTAAAGCAATACCTCTGTTTTCAGCAATGCGTCCTTCTTCAATCATCACAACACCTGCTTGCGCCACCGGGAAAACCTCTTCCCAATAATTTAAAAACATTCCCATTGTGTCCGGCAAGTCAGGATGTAAAATATCCATGTCATACAATTTATTGTTCACCAGAACAGCTAATTTATCATGCTCATCTTTTAAATAGGAAACCAGTTTCATCTAAATAGTTTTGTAAAATGGAAGGTGGCTAAGATAGCTATTAATACATTTGATTGGTCTTAACTCTTATGCTGTTATTGAACTAATCACTGTTAATGGAAACAGGCAATCAAAATAAACCTACACCTTTAGAAATAGCTGTACTGATTTTTGTATTTGCATTAGTCCTTATTGGCTATGTACTGCTTTATAGCAATCTTGCCTTTTTCCAGAATTATTATATCATTGAAGATGGTATTGTTGAATGGATTACTGTAATAGGGTTGCTGTTAGGGTCTGTTTTGTGTTTTTACAGAGTGATAAATCTGCGTAAGCAAAAAAATGGTTGGTTATTGATATTTACTCTGGTGTTTGGCATTTTGCTCTTTTTTGTTGCAGGTGAGGAAATATCGTGGGGACAGCGATTATTTGGAATAGAAACACCTGAATATTTTGAAAAAAATAATTTGCAAAAAGAAACCAATTTTCATAACCTGGTAGTGAACGGAGTAAGGATAAATCGCATTATTTTTTCTTTCTTTTTGATTGCGGCATTAGCCATTTATTTACTTATAATTCCCTATTTATATAAACGCAAAAAGTGGGTGAAGAATTTAATAGATGCCCTTGGTGTGCCCTTACCTAAAGGCTACCAGGTAATAAGTTTTTTATTGTTGTTTGCACTCACTTCTTTTCTTCCGAACGAAAAAAGAGCCGAGTTATTAGAATGTGGTTCTGTGTTTTTGGTTTTTTTAATTATTTGTTATCCTCTCAATAGCTATGTTTTTAAACATAGTAATTTAGATGCAGGAGCATAATTCCAAAATGATAAAAGTATTATTTGCTATAGTCTTATTTAGTATAATAGGGGCTGCAGCAGTAAATAATGAAAAAAGCTGGATACGCATTAACCAGTTAGGATACATGCCACAGTCAAAAAAAGTAGCTGTCTGGTGTAGTAAGGAAAGTAAAACTATTACTGCCTTTCAATTGATTGATTCGGCAACAAAAAAAATAGTTTATTCTAATAAGGCTGGTAAGGCATTTGGTAAGTATGGACCATTCACTCAAACTTATAGATTAGATTTTTCTCAATTCAAAAAGGCAGGCAAATACTACCTAAAAGCTGGTAATGTTATTTCTCCTGTATTTAGAATTGGGAACGATGTATATAAAGGTGCGGCTGACTTTTGCCTGCGATACATGCGCCAGCAACGTACAGGTTTTAATCCTTTTTTAAAAGATTCCTGTCATACACACGATGGATATGTAGTTTATGGTTCTTCAAATGATGTGGTAGTAAGTGATATAGACGGAACAAACAGCACTTTGCTGAAAGATGGAATGCATGTTGATGTTGTAGGTGGGTGGCACGATGCATCGGATTATCTGCAATATGTAACCACGTCTGCAAACGCCACTTATCATTTGCTGATGGCTTACCGCGATTTTAAAGATGTTTTCTCCGACAAGCATTTAGCAAATGGTCTGGAAGGAAGCAATGGCAGGCAAGATGTATTAGACGAAGCAAAGTGGGGATTAGACTGGCTATTAAAAATGCATCCACGGGAAGACTGGATGTTTAACCAGATTGCAGATGACAGAGACCACCAGGGAATGCGTATCCCAAAAGAAGATAGTTTTTATGGCAAAGGCTATGAACGACCGGTATATTTTGTCACAGGGGAGCCACAAGGCTTGTTTAAATATAAGAACCGAACAAGAGGAACGTCCTCAACAGCAGGAAAGTTCGCTAGTGCATTTGCATTAGGATCACAAGTATTCTCCTCTGCAGATAAAATGTATTCCGACAAACTTATGAGCCACTCACTTTCTGCAATGGATTATGCTTACAAGAAATTGGGGGTTACCCAAACAGCACCGGGTAGAGCTCCATATTTTTATGAAGAGGATAATTGGGCGGATGATATGGAATTAGCTTTTGCGGCAGAGTACTCCTCACTGCATTTGGACTTTAGTAAACAGGGCTCGGGTGGAGAAGGATTAATCAATGAGTATCTTGATTCCTCTTTCAAGTACGCCAAAAGTGAACCCATCACTCCATGGCTTGGGGCCGATACTGCCAAACATTACCAATGGTATCCCTTTATCAATATCGGGCATTATGAATTAGCAAAACAGTTGAAAGGAAAGCAAAGAGATACTATCATTGGCTATTACAAACAAGGCATACAAAAAGTTTGGAATAAAGCAAAAGCAAACGCTTTTTATCGTGGTGTGCCTTTTATTTGGTGCAGCAATAATCTTACTACTTCATTTACCATTCAATGTTATTGGTATAAACAGCTTACTGGTGATACGCAATTTGAAGAATTAGAGCAGGCTAATTTTGACTGGCTGTTTGGCTGTAATCCATGGGGAACAAGCATGGTGTACGGTTTACCTGCACGGGGAGATACACCTGAGGATCCGCATTCTGCATTTACACATTTAAAAAACTATCCTATATATGGCGGATTGATTGACGGTCCTGTGTATGGAAGCATCTACAAAAACCTGCTGGGAATTAAATTGTACAAACCCGATGAGTATGCAGAATTTCAAAGCGACCTTGTAGTTTATCATGATGACTATGGGGATTACAGCACCAACGAACCCACTATGGACGGCACGGCTTCTTTAATTTATTTATTGGCTGCTAAAGAAACTGCCCCCTCTAAATCTCCCCCAACCGGGAAGACTTTTAATACTCTAAAAAAAAAGTAGATACCTATCCGTTTACATGGTCATTTGGCGGAATAATACGTGGCGATACAACAAAAAAGCAATTGGCTATTGTATTTACAGGTGATGAATTTGCAGACGGAGGAAATTTCATTGCTAAAACATTAAAAGAAAATAATGTAAAAGCATCTTTCTTCTTTACCGGACGATTTTACCGTAATCCGGAATTTAAAAAAATTATTCAGCAGCTAAAAAAAGATAGACAGTATTTAGGCGCACACAGCAATGAGCATTTGCTTTATAACGACTGGAGCAAACGGGATAGCTTATTAGTGACAAAGAAACAATTCCAAACAGATCTTTTAAAGAATTATAGGGAAATGCAACGCTTTGGAATTTCAAAGAACAATGCGAAATTTTTTCTGCCACCCTTTGAATGGTATAATGATTCTATTACCATTTGGACAAAACAGCTTGGCCCGCAATTAATAAATTACTCCCCAGGCATACTCAGCCATACAGATTATACTACTCCCGATGCAAAAAATTACCGAAGCAGTGAAACTATTTTTACTTCTATAAAAAATTTTGGGATAAAGTCGCCTTCTGGTTTAAATGGATTTATCCTGTTAGTACATATTGGAACAGACCCAAAGCGAACAGATAAATTTTATTACCAAATTCCGCAGTTGCTGCAATGGCTAAAGAAAAAGAATTACGAATTAGTGCGGGTAGATGAATTGCTTAAAAGTGCTGCCGGAAATAATTAATAAGATGTTTTAATCATAGAAAAATTAGTTATTATCGAGCAGGTTCCAATGCAACTTGTTCTTCAATTGCTTCCGGTATTTCTCTCCACTCGTATTGCTGGTTACGTAATTGCGGCTCAAAGCCTGCTTCAATGATAGCTGCCTGGATAGTTTTATAAGTAAACCTATGTGGCGCTCCTGCAGCACTAACCACATTTTCTTCAATCATAATAGATCCAAAATCATTGGCACCGGCATGCAGGCAAATTTGTGCAGTTTGTTTTCCAACGGTAAGCCATGAAGCCTGAATATTTTTAATGTTTGGCAACATAATCCGGCTGATGGCAATCATTCGAATGTATTCTTCTGGCGTAGTTAAGTTATGCACTCCGCGGATTTTTGTAAGTAGGGTATCAACATCCTGGAACGTCCACGGAATAAATGCTAAAAAAGCCTGCCTGCCGGCAGGCAGGCTTTTGCCACCTTCTTTCGCCATTTCCTGCACTTCCCTGATTTTTACCAGATGTTCCATTCGTTCCTGAATTGTTTCCACATGACCAAACATCATGGTTGCGGAAGTGGTAATATTCAGCTTATGCGCCTCGTGCATAATTTGGAGCCATTCATCGGCTCCGCACTTTCCTTTGGAAATTAATCGTCTTACACGATCCACTAATATTTCAGCGCCAGCCCCGGGTAATGAGTCCATACCTGCTTCTTTTAGTGCTTTTAATACTTCACTGTGGCTCTTTTTTTCGAGTTTGCAGATATGAGCTACCTCGGGGGGGCCGAGTGCATGTAGTTTTATTGATGGAAATTCCTTTTTTATTTGCTGGAAAGTAGCTACGTAAAAATCCAATCCCAATTTCGGATGATGCCCGCCCTGTAACAATAACTGATCGCCACCATACCGGATTGTTTCATGAATTTTTTCCCGGTAAACAGGCATATCGGTTATATAGGCTTCCGGATGGCCGGGAATACGGTAAAAATTGCAGAATTTACAATTAGCCACACACACATTTGTAGTGTTTACGTTCCGGTCAATTTGCCACGTAACCTTGCCATGAGGAACTTGTTTTTTACGAAGCTCGTCTGCCACAAACATTAACCCGGTAAGAGGGGCATTGTTGAACAGGTACACGCCTTCACCCGTACTTAAAAAGTGAAGCTGTAATGCTTTTTCATACAGCCTGGCAACATTCATTCTGCAAAATTACAACGTACACCCGGCAAATTGTTGATGGCTTTAAACATAGAATGTTATTCTATTTTAGCAATTGGAACAACTTGCAACATTTAACAGGTAAATTTGTCCTATTTACAGCATTATGTATCACCTGCGTAAATTAATTTTTGTAATTACATTAATACTGGTGCAGGTTATTTCTTTTGCGCAGGAAGAATTTATTACCCCTTCTCAATTAATCACCCGGTTTCCATTTGTTCAGTTTACAGGTGGTGTGGTATTACTACAGGCACGTTTTGGTGTATATCCTGACACATTAAATTTTATTTTGGATACCGGAAGTGGCGGTATTTCACTGGATTCCTCTACAGCAGAATATTTTAAAATAAAAACGGAACCTTCTGATAAAACCATTCGTGGAATTGCAGGCATCAGAAAAGTAAACTTTATCTATAATGAAACCCTTCATTTCCCAAATCTTACCATTGACAGCTTGAATTTTCATATAAACGATTACCATATCCTAACCAGTGTATATGGGGAGCCCGTAGATGGCATTATTGGTTATTCTGTTTTAAACCGTTACATAATCAAATTAAATTATGATAGTTCATATATTGAATTTTGGACGAAGGGAGCTATGAGGTACCCACGGGAAGGGTTCCTGTTGAAACCATTAATTACTACTCTCCCGATACACGGCGTAAAGGTTCGGGATGCAAGAAGTATCAACAGCAGGTTTTTACATGATATAGGTGCCGGGTTAAACCTGATGCTCAGTTCCGATTTTATTAAGGACAGCTCGTTGCTGGATAAAAAAAGAAAAATGTATACAAAGGAAGCAGAAGGATTGGGTGGAAAAATAGATATGCAAATGACAGTGATAAAAGAAGTCAGACTGGGACCTTACCGCTTTCGTAATGTTCCCATATATATTTTTGACGACACTTATAACATTACATCTTATCCTTACCTGGGAGGTCTGATTGGTAATGACCTGTTGCGGCGGTTCAATGTTATCTTAAACTATGATAAACGGGATATTTACCTGGTACCTAATAAATACTTCACCGATCCTTTTGATTATTCTTACAGTGGCATTGAACTATACCTTATTGAAGGCCGCATTCTGGTTGGCGATGTGGCAAAGGGCTCTCCTGCGGAAGCGGCAGGTATAAAAGAAGGCGATGTAGTTGTTGCTGTAAATAAACAGTTTAATCAAAACCTACAACAGCTTAAAACAGCTTTGCAAGCTGCAGGGCAAAAAATAAAAATAATTGTTAACCGTCACGGAGAGCTGCTGGAGTTTGAATACAAGGTTAAAAGCATTATGCATTAAAGCCTAACAACTTACTTTTGCCCGTTTCCAATTTTTTTTTATGCTATGGTGAATTTTGAACGTTTTGCTCTTGATAATGGTTTAAGGGTGATTGTGCATACTGATACATCTACACCTATGGCAGTAGTGAATATAATGTATGATGTTGGTGCCAGAGATGAAGACCCTTCCCGTACGGGTTTTGCTCACCTTTTTGAGCATTTAATGTTTGGCGGGTCTGTGAACATTCCTGTATACGATGAACCGCTGCAAGTGGCTGGTGGCGAGAATAATGCTTATACAACACACGATCTTACAGATTATTATATTCAACTTCCGGCAGAAAATTTAGAAACAGCTTTTTGGTTAGAAAGTGATCGTATGCTTTCCCTTGCATTTGATGAGAAAAGTCTGGAGGTACAACGCAAAGTTGTTTGCGAGGAATTCAAAGAACACTATTTAAATAAACCTTATGGAGATGTATGGCATAAAATGCGGGAGCTGGCATATCAGGTGCATCCCTATCGCTGGATGACCATTGGTAAAGAATTATCGCATATTGAAGATGCGCAAGTGCAGGATGTAAAAAATTTTTTCTTCAGGCACTATCGTCCTGTAAATGCTATTTTGGTAGTTGCCGGCAATGTAACAACTGATCAGGTGAAAACTCTTGCGAATAAATGGTTTGGCGGTATTGAAACCGGAGAGAAATATATCCGGAAGCTACCTGCTGAACCGCAGCAAACTGCTTACAGAAAATTGGAAGTACATGCCGATGTGCCGCTGGATGCTTTGTATAAATGCTGGCATATTTACCCGCGTTTAGATCCCCGGTACTATGCGACTGATTTAATAACCGAAATTTTAAGCGGCGGCGGATCATCTCGTTTATACCAGGCACTTGTAAAAGAGCAACAATTATTCAGCAATATTGAATGCCATCACTCCGGAAGCATAGATGCCGGTTTACTAACCATTGAAGGCAAGCTGGTGAAAGGCGTGAAAATAGAAGATGCGGAAAAAGCAGTGAACGAAGAATTGGAAAAACTGAAACAAACGAAAGTGCCGGAAGATGAACTGCAAAAGGTGAAAAATAAAACCGAAAGCATGATAGCTTTTGAAGACATGAGTGTAATGAACCGTGCAAACAGTTTAGCTACTTACGAATTACTTGGCAATGCTAACCTGATGAATATTGAACTGGAACAATACAACAAGGTAACATCTGAACAAATACAAGCAGAAATGAACAACATTTTCAAGGAGACTAACTGCAGTACTCTTTGGTATTTAGCTAAGAATTAAGGATGGAAATGGAAACAATCAACCGTAAACAGCCGCCTGTTATAAAGGATGCTGTTGAATTTAATCTAACGCTTAAGCCCTTTGAAAAATATATACTGAATAATGGTGTAGAGGTATATGCTATTGATGCAGGTACGGAAGATGTTCTTATGCTGGAGCTGGTTTTTTATTCAGGTAATTGGTTTGAAAAACAAAACTTAATTGCAGCAACCACAAACTATTTATTAAAAAACGGCACTACTTCAAAAAATGCATTTCAAATAAACGAGCACTTTGAATATTATGGTTCTTATCTCAACAGAAATTGCTTTAACGAAACGGCCACCCTAACGCTGCATTGTCTTAGCAAATACTTACCCCAGTTGCTTCCGGTAGTAAAAGAGCTTGTAACAGATTCTGTTTTTCCTGAAGAAGAAATAGAGATATATAAGCAGAATATGAAGCAGCGGTTAAAGGTGAATTTAAAAAAATGTGATTTTGTTGCGGGTCGTTTAATAGATGCTTACTTGTTTGGAGAACATCATCCGTATGGACGCTATACCCGCTTTGAAGATTTTGATGCGCTAACCAAAGAAAAATTAATTCAGTTTTACAATGAGTATTACATTAATGGCAAAGCAATATTTTTTGTAGCCGGTAAACTGCCTGCAGATCTTTTTCAGTTGTTGGACAAGCATTTCGGCGATCTGAAAAACCAATCCGTTGAAGTATTTGATTTTCCACCTCAACCTGCTGAAGAAAGAAAATTCAGAGTAACAAATGATCCTAACGGAGTGCAGGGAGCTATAAGAATGGCAGCACCCTTTCCCAACCGGCATCATCCCGATTTTTTAAAGGCACAGGTGCTGAATAGTTTATTCGGAGGTTTTTTTGGATCACGTTTAATGAGCAATATACGTGAAGAAAAAGGTTATACGTATGGAATTCATAGCTACCTGGAGAATCATATTCAGCAAAGTGCATGGATAGTAAGTACTGAAGCAGGCCGTGATGTATGCGAAGCCACAGTTGCTGAAGTGTATAAAGAAATGGAAGAACTTCGTAATGAGCCGGCAGATAAAGAAGAATTATTACTGGTCAAAAACTTTATGATAGGTAGCATCCTCGGTGATCTTGACGGCCCCTTTCACATTATAAACCGGTGGAAGAATATAATTTTAAATAACCTGGATGAAAGCTTTTTTTATAAACAAATAGATACAATAAAAGGCATTACTTCGCAGGAATTACAGCAGGTAGCTAATAAATATCTGTTTCCTCAGAATTTTTATGAACTGGTGGTGGTGTGATATTGTATAGAGACACAAAATCTTGTGTTCTTCTGTCAGGGCAAATAAATCTATAAAGAAGTTTACATTTGTTCAAATCTTTTGTTATGGGTTTGCTATTTAAGATCATCATTACAGCAGTAGCTGCTTTCCTGGCTGCAAAGTTTTTGCCCGGTGTAACTATTTCGGATGCAAAAACTGCCGTAATCGTAGCCCTGGTATTAGCTCTCTTAAATGCTTTTTTAAAACCCATTCTTGTTGCTTTAACAATACCTATTACTATTATCACTTTTGGACTCTTCCTGCTGGTGATTAATATCCTGATTATTTTCCTGGCTGAATATATCGTTCCGGGTTTCTCGGTAGATGGCTGGGTTTCAGCTTTACTGTTCAGCCTGATTGTTTCTCTGATCACGTACATCTTAGATGTCTTTCTATGAGTTGATCGTTAATTAAGTACATGAAGTTTGATAAAAAGGATCTGAGTAACGAACAGCTTATTACTATTTACAGGAATTTATTATGGCCACGGGTGATTGAAGAAAAAATGCTTTTGCTTTTAAGGCAAGGCAAAATATCCAAATGGTTTAGTGGCATTGGGCAGGAGGCAATTTCTGTTGGCTCCACAATGGCATTGCAACAGGATGAATGGATAATGCCATTGCATAGAAATCTGGGTGTTTTCACATGCCGGAACATGTCTTTACATAAATTATTTAAACAATGGCAGGGAGCACAGGACGGATACAGCAAAGGCAGGGAAAGAAGTTTTCATTTTGGAAGTAAAGAATACCACATCTGCGGAATGATATCCCACCTGGGTCCGCAATTGGCAATTGCAGATGGGGTAGCGCTTGCATATAAATTAAAAAGTGAAAATAAAGTTTCGTTGGCATTTACGGGTGAAGGTGGTACTAGTGAAGGCGATTTTCATGAAGCGCTGAATGTGGCAGCAGTGTGGGATCTGCCGGTAATTTTTATTATTGAAAATAATGGCTATGGGTTAAGCACACCTGTTAATGAGCAATATCGTTGCGGAAAATTAGCTGACCGGGGTAAGGGATATGGGATGGAAGCAATAACCATTGATGGGAACAATGTTTTAGATGTGTACAACACAGTTAAAGGTGTACGAGAATATTGCATACAGCAACAAAAACCCTATTTAATTGAATGCATGACATTTCGTATGCGTGGACATGAAGAAGCCAGTGGAACAAAATATATCCCTAAAGAATTGTTTGAAGAATGGAATAAGAAAGATCCAATAAAGAATTATGAGGAATGGGTAGTGCAACAAGAAATTTTATATCCAGGAGAAATTGAGCAAATACGTAATGGTCAAAAAATGCAAATTGAGGAAGAGTTAAGAATAGGATTTCAATCAGAACCCATTACCATAAATACGGAAGAAGAATTAAGGGATGTTTACCTCACCCCTGGCCCCTCTCCTCAGGTGGAGAGGGGAACGGCCAACACACAAGGCCAGCTTATTGAAAAGTCTGCTGTTCGTTTAAGTTCTCCGAAAAGCGAGCCTTTGAGCGGTGCAACTCCCTCTCCACTCGTGGAGAGAGCAGGGGTGAGGTTCATAGATGCTATCAAAGAAGGCCTTTACCAATCCATGCAGCAACATCCAAATCTTATTTTAATGGGGCAGGATATTGCAGAGTACGGAGGTGTTTTTAAAATAACAGAAGGTTTTGTACAAGAATTCGGAAAGGAAAGAGTACGCAACACACCGCTTTGTGAAAGTGCTATCATAGGTGCAGCATTGGGCCTAAGCCTGGAAGGTTTTAAAAGCATGGTAGAAATGCAGTTTGCAGATTTTGTATCTGTAGGTTTCAACCAAATCATAAATAACCTGGCAAAAATTTATTACCGCTGGGGGCAAAATGCTGATGTTGTTATAAGAATGCCTACAGGTGGCGGTGTTGGTGCAGGACCGTTCCACAGCCAAAGTAATGAAGCATGGTTTGTTCATACACCAGGTTTAAAGGTTGTTTATCCCTCTTCGCCGGAAGATGCAAAAGGTTTACTAATCGCGGCCATTAATGATCCTAATCCTGTAATGTTTTTTGAACACAAGGGTTTATACAGGAGTATTACCGGGAATGTGCCCGGGGAATATTATGAAACTGAAATTGGCAAGGCCAAAGTGGTTAGAGAAGGAGAAGATATCACCATTATAACTTATGGTGCCGGTGTACATTGGGCACTTGAATATTCTGAAGAGCATAAAGATATCAGTATTGAGATATTAGATCTAAGAACATTATTGCCATTGGACTATGCTGCAATTAAAGAAGCAGTTAAAAGCAGTGGCAAAATTTTAATTCTTCATGAAGACACACTCATCGGTGGCATTGGCGGAGAAATAGCTGCATGGATAAGTGAGCATTGCTTCGAATGGCTTGATGCCCCGGTTATGCGGTGTGCATCGCTTGATACACCTGTCCCTTTTAATATTGAATTGGAAAAGAATTTTTTGGCAAAGGCAAAATTGGATGAGATGATACAAAAACTTTTGAATTATTAATGCCATCTCTTTACATCATAGCAGGCCCCAATGGCGCCGGCAAAACAACAGCAAGTAAGTTTTTATTACCGGATGTTTTCAATACCAATATTTTTCTTAATGCTGATATTATTGCTGCTGAAATCAATCCTTCCAATCCGGAAGCAGTTGCCATCAGAGCAGCAAGAATAATGTTAGAGCAAATTGAAGAACGGCTTCAGGCAAAAGACACATTTGCATTGAAACTACACTGGCATCACGCAGTTATTTAAATTTGATTAAACGGGCCCAATT
>JBHENB010000022.1:28165-39780 GCA_046262255.1 Chitinophagaceae bacterium | reverse complement strand
ATCCTGTATCATACCTCGCCAACTTAATTCTTCAATCAAATGCATCTAAATTACCTTTAAAGCAAAAGTAAGGGCATAGCCTCTTTAGAGTAAATATTAAAAGCTTCAAATTATATTATTATCAACTGCTATGCGGTAGCAGTAAAAGATTATTTTTGCAGATGCAGCAGGGCTTTGAGAAAAACCGTCTTTACACTCTATTGCTTTCCAGAGAAATTTTATATGAAGAAATATGCCTTTGTATGTACATTGGTTATAGCCGTTTGCACTAATACGTACTCACAGTTTAGAAAGTATTCAAACGAGTTTTTAAATATTGGCGCAGGTGCCAGGGGCCTCTCTATGGGAAGTGCTCAGGTAGCATCAGTAAATGACGGCACAGCGGGCTACTGGAACCCAGCCGGTTTAACAGGAGTTCAGGATAATCCAAACTTAAATTTAATGCATGCTGAATATTTTGGCGGCATAGGAAAATATGATTATGCAAGTGTTGCTTTGCCTCTTGCAGGTAATAAAAGAACATTAGGGATTACAGCCCTCCGCTTTGCAGTGGATGATATAATGAACACTTTATTTTTGGTGGAACCCGATGGCTCCATCAATTACAATAACATCCAGGCCTTTTCTTCTGCTGATTATGCTTTTATAATTTCTCTTGCGCAAAAATTAAAGGAAAACTCAAATCGGAATATTAACGTAGGTATTAATGCAAAGATCATCCATCGCAGTATAGGGCATTTTGCAAAAGCATGGGGGTTTGGATTGGATGCAGGGGTACAGGTTTTACAGCAAAAATGGAAATTTGGCATTGCAGCAAGAGACATAACCACAACATTTAATGCTTGGTCATTTAATTTTACAGAAAAGGAAAAAGAAGCGCTTTATCTTACAAATAATGATATTCCTGTAAAGTCCACCGAACTTACAGCTCCAAGATTAATTTTTGGTATAGCAAGAGAATTTTCAATTGGTGAAAAGACGGGGTTATTGGCTGAAGTAAATGCAGATGTAACATTTGATGGAAAACGGAATACTCTTCTCAACAGCCTGGTAGTAAGTGTTGATCCCAAGCTTGGTTTAGAAGCTAATATCAACAATATATTTTTCGTCAGGGGGGGCATCAATAATTTTCAGAGAGCATTGGCCGATGGAGATACCTTAAACCAAAAAAAGGTATGGATATACCAGCCCAGCGCAGGAGCAGGTTTTCGTATTCAGAATGTCAAGCTTGATTACGCATTTACCAATCTTGCAAATCAATCTAATCCATTATTTACCCATGTTTTTTCATTACAGGTTGACCTGGTGAATAACAGAAATAAAAATAAAAAGTAGCGGTTGTCCACTTACAATAAGCATGAAAAGAGTTTTATTTCTTCTGGTATTTTTCTCTGGTTTTGTTGCCAAAGCGCAGTTATATAATAATGAGTGGATTGACTATAATAAGACTTACTACAAATTTAAGGTTGGGAAAACAGGTCTTTATCGCATACCCCATTCTACATTATCCTCAGCGGGTTTAGGTACCGCATCTGCCCAGCATTTTCAGTTGTGGCGCAATGGCGTTCAAGTTCCTGTTTACACTTCTATTGTGTCAGGCACTTTTTCCGCCGGCGATTATATTGAGTTCTGGGGCGAAATGAATGATGGTAAACCAGATAATCAACTATATAGAAACCCTGTTGATCATCTTAATCCAAAGTGGAGCCTGGAGACAGATACAGCTTCTTATTTTCTTACTGTTAATACAGCAGGAAATAATCTAAGGTTAACAAACACCACCAATAATGCGGCAGGAAACACTTTGCCTGCAGAGCCATATTTTATGTATACTGCTGGCAAATATTTCCGCGATAAAATTCACAATGGTCTGGCTGCAAACGCAGGGGAATATGTATATTCATCTGCTTATGATAAAGGCGAAGGCTGGACATCAAATGATGTAGGAGCCAATACAACAAACAGTTTTACATTTAATGATCTATTTGTTTTTTCAGGCGGACCAAATGCGAAATTTAAAATTGCTGTTTCCGGTAATTCATTTACTTCTCACAATTACAGGGCAAAGATTAATTCAGATTCTGTAACAGGTGGGGCAATAGATCTTTTTAATTACAGAATAGATTCAGCTATTTTTTCTACAAGTGTTTTATCATCTGGCAGTGCCAACGTACAGGTTACCAATCAAAGCCCTATTACCAATGACAGGATAGTTATTCATCAATACGAATTAACCTACCCGCGACAATTTAATTTTGGAGGTGCTACAAATTTTGAGTTTACATTACCGGCGAATACTTCCGGCAATTACCTTGAAGTACGAGGGTTTACCTATGGAAATGTTGCTCCTGTTTTATACGATCTAACAAATGGAAAAAGATACGTTGGCAACATCTCCGCGGCTCCTGTAATAAAATTTACTTTAGAGCCATCCGCTACGGAAAGGAAACTTGTATTAGTTAGTGAAGAAGCAGGAAATATAAATGCTGTTTCTTCCCTGCAGATAAGAAATTTCGTAAACTATAATGTAACAACTAATCAGGGCAATTACCTCATTATTTCCCATCCACTTTTATATAACACAACCGGTGGTAATCCGGTAGAAGAATACAGGCTGTATAGAAGTTCCGGTATTGGCGGCGGCTTTAATGCAAAGGTTTATTTAGTAGAAGAATTAGTTGATCAATTTGGTTTTGGTATCAAGAAAAATCCACTTGGCATAAGAAATTTTATAAGGTTTGCACGTAATAAATTCGCACCAACACCCACACATGTTTTTATTATAGGCAAGGGAGTAAATTATGTACACCAGCGCTTGTATGAAAATGATGTGAATGCGGATAAATTGAACCTGGTGCCGACTTTTGGCTGGCCTGCTTCTGATATTTTGTTAGCTGCTGAACCGGGAAGCGCTGTTCCGCAGATTCCAATCGGGCGTCTATCAGTTATAAATTCCGGAGAAGTATCTGTTTATTTACAAAAGGTTAAGGAATTTGAGCTGGCGCAGAGAACTGGTTCGCCTTTGATTGTGGATAAGGCGTGGATGAAAAATGTAGTACATGTGGTTGGGGCAAGTGAGCCTGCTCTTCAGACTTTGTTGGACCAATACATGGCCAAATACAAAGCCATTGTGAGTGACACGTTTTTTGGCGCCAAAGTCACCACTTTTTCAAAAACTAATCCAGACGCTGTACAACAAATAAATAGCTCTGTATTAGAAAATTTATTTGCAGAAGGAATTACCCTCCTGACTTATTTTGGCCATTCTTCAACATCTCAATTGGAGTATAATTTGAATGATCCTGCTGCATATAATAATAAAGGTAAATACCCAATGTTTGTGGCCCTGGGTTGTTTAGCAGGTGATTTTTATAATTTGAATCCTGCAAGATTTACCATACCAGAAACTATATCAGAAAAATTTGTTTTAGCACCAGAACGTGGTTCTATAGGTTTCATTGCAAGCACTCATTTCGGAGTTGTTAACCAGTTAGATATATGGACTACTAAATTTTATAACTCTGCAAGTGTTGTTGATTATGGTAAAACAATTGGGGAGATCATGCAATCTACTATCAGGCAGGTCTTTACTATTACAGGTGAAGAGAATTTTTTTGCACGCAGCAACGCAGAGCAAACAGCTTTAAATGGAGATCCTGCGGCACGGCTTAATCCACACGCAAAGCCTGATTATGTGGTTGAAGATGCATTAATCAAAGTTTCACCCAGCTTTATTTCCATTGCAGAAACGTCTTTTAAAGTAGATGCTAAGTTTTTGAATATCGGGAAAGCTATCAATAAAAATATCATTGTACAGGTAAAACGGGAGTCACCAGGCCAGGGTAGTGTAGTAATTTTTCGTGATACTATTCCAGGAATTCGTTTTATAGATTCTGTAAGCTTCTCTGTGCCAATTGATCCAAACAGGGATAAAGGGTTGAATAAAATTACGGTGACTATCGATGCAGATAATAATGTGGATGAATTATATGAAACAAACAATTCGGTAACAAAAGAAGTTTTTGTTTATGAAGATGAAATACGGCCTGTTTATCCTTACAATTTCAGTATTGTTAACAAGCAGAATATTAAACTGGCAGCTTCAACGGCAAATCCTTTAAGCGAAGTTAAGCAGTACAGAATGGAATTAGATACTACAGCGCTATTTAATTCTCCCTTAAAAATTACTAAAACTGTAACTTCTTTAGGCGGGCTAATAGAGTTTGAGCCGGGAATTACATTTACAAACAATACTGTTTATTACTGGCGTGTTGCACCTGTGCCTTCTACGGGGACTATTAACTGGAACGCAGCTTCTTTTGTATATCTTCCCAATCATGATTTTGGTTACAATCAATCCCATATTTATCAGCACTTGCAATCATCAGCAGAAAGAATTTCTTATAACACCACATCAGGCAGGTGGCAATACGATAGTGTAACCAATAATGTATTTGTTCAAACTGGTGTTTTTCCTACTGCCGGCAGAAATGAAGGAGACTTTATAGTGGGTGTAAATGGCGATCCCTTTATTCGTAGTGCTTGTATTGGAAGTTCTTTAATTTTTAACGTGTTTGATCCTGTATCTTTCCGCCCTATCGTTAACCTGACAGGAGCATACGGGAGTGCATTGCCTTGTCAACCTTCACGCAATTGGAATTTTGAATTTAGTTATTTAACATCCGAATCCAGAAAAAAGGCAATGGATTTTATGGATGCTATACCTGTTGGAAGTTATGTAGTAGTAAGAAATATTTTAAATGATGTGGAAAAAGGCTTGGTTGCAGAATGGCAAAAAGATACAAGCTTGTTTGGCTCTCAGAATTCGATTTATCATAAGTTAAAACAAGCAGGATTTTCTGAATTAGATTCTTTGAACCGCGCCAGAGCTTTTGCATTCATATACAGAAAAGGTAATTCTGGATTTGTTCCCGTTTATAAATTGTCTGAGGGGATTTATGATATGATTTCATTGTCCTCTAATATCAGGGGCCTATCCGGTAGTGGCACTATCACCTCACCCGTGTTCGGCCCTGCAAAATCCTGGAAAGAATTAAGATGGAGCGGCAGTTCATTAGAAAATGCAGGTGATCAGGCTATTCTTTCTGTGATAGGCATTCAACAAAATGGCAGCAAGGATACACTTTTAAGAAATATCACTTCGGCACAAACGGTTGTAGATATATCATCAATCAGCGCTGTACAATATTCATATCTGCAGTTGCACTTAAGGAACACCGACACAACAAATTACACTCCTTATCAACTAAACTACTGGAGAATTACTTATGTGCCGGTACCTGAAGGAGCAGTAGCACCGAATTTATATTTCAACCTGAAAGATTCTTTGGGAGTAGGTGAACAAATTGATTTTAAAATGGCTTTTAAGAATGTAAGTGATGCAAATTTCGATAGCCTCAGAGTAAGAATAGTGCTTACCGATAAGAATAATGTAACACATACATTACCGGTGCAAAAGCATAGACCATTGGCGGCAGGAGATACCGTGCATATCCGCCACCGAATAGATACGCGTTTATATCAGGGAGCTAATGCGCTATTTGTGGAAGTAAATCCGGATAACGACCAGCCGGAACAACATCACTTTAACAACTTCATTTTTAATAATTTTAATGTAGATGCAGATAATTTAAGTCCGTTGCTGGATGTAACATTTGATAATGTACACATCCTTAACCGTGACATTGTTTCTGCTAAGCCGGATATAGTTATACAGCTAAAAGATGAAGCTAAATTTTCTCTGTTAGATGATACTTCATTGGTTACCGTTAAGGTGCGTTATCCCGACGGAAGTATAAGACCTTTTTATTTTAACAATGACTCGTTGAAATTTACACCAGCTCAGCAAGGCTCCAACAATACTGCTACAGTAAATTTCAAGCCCTTTTTTGAGCAGGATGGCGAATATGAATTAATTATAACAGGTAAGGATAAAAGCAATAACCTTGCAGGCAACATGGAATACAGGGTGGCTTTCCAGATCATTAATAAACCAATGATCTCCAATATGCTCAACTATCCAAATCCATTTACTACTTCTACAGCTTTTGTATTTACCATTACAGGTGTTGAAGTGCCGCAGAACCTGAAAATTCAAATACTAACAGTCACAGGAAAAATAGTTAGAGAAATAACTAAACAGGAATTAGGCCCCCTGCGCGTCGGCAGAAATATTACAGAGTTTAAGTGGGATGGTACAGACCAATACGGTCAGAAATTAGGAAATGGAGTTTATTTATACCGTGTAGTTACCAATTTAAATGGTAGATCTTTAGACAAATACAAATCTGAGAGTGACAATACAGAGAAATACTTTAACAAGGGCTATGGTAAAATGGTTCTTATACGATAATTTAATTTTTGATTTTTCATCTACAGTCCTGCAGGAATATGCAGGACTTTTTTAATTAAATAACTTTGACAGGTTCAGGTAAATGATTTTATGGCGAGGATTGGTATTAATATAACTACAGGTAGCTTACAGAAAGAAGATAATATTGTAGGTATAGATTTGGGCACTACCAACAGCCTTATTGCCATCATTCACCCCGAAACAAACCAGCCGGTTGTGTTAAAAGAATTTGACGCCACAACACTTGTCCCTTCTATAATACATTTTGGTGCAGCAGGACAGATATCTGTTGGTAATGAAGCAAAACAGTTTTTGATTTCAGAACCGCACAATACTATTTTTTCTGTTAAGCGATTAATGGGAAAATCTTACAGGGACGTCATGGGCGTCTCTGATTATTTTACTTATAACATCTTTGATGATGGCACTGATAATCTGGTGAAAATTGAGGTAAATGGAAAATATTACACACCGGTAGAGTTATCTTCTTTTATTCTGAAGGCTTTAAAACAACGTGCAGAGCATATTTTAAAAACACCGGTAACGAAAGCTGTAATTACCGTGCCCGCTTATTTTAATGATGCGCAACGTCAGGCAACAAGAGACGCAGGTAAGTTAGCTGGGATGGATGTGTTGCGAATTGTCAATGAGCCTACAGCTGCAAGTCTGGCTTATGGTATTGGAATGAAGCAAGATGAAGATAAACTTGTAGCTGTATATGATTTGGGCGGTGGCACTTTTGATATTTCCATACTTAGAATTACAGGCGGCATTTTCGAAGTATTATCTACTAATGGAGATACCTATTTAGGTGGAGATGATTTTGATAATGCTATTGTAAAGTATTGGTTACAGCAACTAAACATTGGTCAGGAACAAATTAAAAACAACAAAAGTTTTTTGCAGGAGCTGCGGGTATACGCAGAAGAAGCAAAGAAATATTTAACTGATAATGTTAGATTTTCTACAACTATCAATGAAAAAGAAGTCTCTCTAAACAGGCAGCAATTTGAAGAACTTGTATTGCACCTGGTGCAACAAACCATTGAGAATTGTAAAAACGCAGTAAAGGATGCGGAAATAGCCATTGAGCAGATTGAGGAAGTAATAATGGTTGGTGGGTCTACAAGAGTTCCGTTGGTTAAGAAACGTGTTAGTGAATTTTTCAAACGGAAGGTGCATATTGAGTTGAATCCCGATGAAGTAGTAGCATTAGGAGCAGCAATACAGGCCAATATTTTAGCGGGAAATAATAAAGACCTGTTGCTGTTGGACATTACACCACTTTCGCTGGGAATTGAAACAATGGGTGGCTTGATGGATGTCCTGATACCGCGTAATTCTAAAATTCCATCAAAAGCAGCACGGCAATACACTACGCAAAAAGATGGGCAAAGCGGAATAGTTATTTCAGTTTACCAGGGTGAGCGGGATTTAGTAAAAGACAATCGTAAGCTTGCAGAGTTTACCTTAAGCAATATTCCTGCTATGCCGGCAGGAATACCAAAAGTTGAAATTTCGTTTTTAATAAATGCTGATGGAATTTTAATGGTTAAGGCAAAGGAATTACGTAGCGGGATAGAACAGAGTATAGAAGTGAAACCCCAATATGGCTTGACGGATGCAGAAGTGGAAACCATGTTGCTTAACTCTATTAGTTATGCAAAAGATGACATCCAGAAAAAAGCACTGGTAGAAGCGCAGACGGAAGCAAGGATTCTGGTAGACACTACAACAAGTTTCTTACAGAAGCACAGAGAACTATTGAGTGATAGTGAAATTACAGCAACACAAAGCGCCGCACAGAAATTAGAAAAAACAATTACAACCGGTAAAAAAGATGAGATTCAGCGGGCTATTGAAGCATTGAACTCTGTTACACGGCCTTATGCGGAAAGAGTAATGGATAAGGCAATTAGCACAGCTATGAAGGGTAAAGTAATTTAGGATTGTTGCTTTTTACAGTTTCTTTCAGCAATTGTTTTTGAATTTCGAGCAGTTCAAACATCATTACTAGAAAAAGGGGGAGAATTCTAAAGTTATAATCTTACTGTTTTTAGTAACCGGGATCGAAATAAAATTGCCTGCATAACTGTATATAAGAGTTGGGAGTGAGTTTACTTTTGCTTTCCATCCCGGAAAATTATTTTGAAGGATTATTAAAGTATCATTTTGGTTTAAATTTATTTCGATACTTAATTTATTAGGCGTAAACAAAGACCACTTCATATAACTTTCGCTTTGGTTTAAAGTAAATACTGCCGTTTTTTTTAAAATTTTTATAGTGTCTGCTGACACTAAAAACTTTTCTGTAGTTTTTAATCCAGAAGGGTAATCAATACCTTTTACATGTACCATCTCTTTACTATACCAGCCCCAATTGCCAATGAGCTTTTCCTCTTCAGAGGTTATAGGTAAGCTTTCTTTTTTATAAAATAAAGATGGATCTGGAAAATCTTTTGGACTTTTTCTTATCGTTGTATGGATGTTGGTTACACTTGTTTTTCCTACACCAGTTATTGGTAATAGTAACCACGTATTTACAATAATGTCGAATAAAATTATGTAGTAAATACCCCTAACTGATATTCCCCTTTTTAAACTGGTGTAATATAAAACTGATAATCCTGCAGTAATGCATAGTCCAATCATTAAAGATTGAAGAAAAGATAAATTATCCAGTGTATTTTTTAAAAAAGAAATAACGGAGTATTCAGAACTGCTTGGAATGAAAGCCTTTTCTCCCGATATTGAATAAATTAAAATGAAAATAATTGGCACTAATAAAATAAATAAGATCTTGAAAAATCTTTTTAAATAGGTTTTAAAACTCTGTTCATTAATTGCTGATTGAAGAAAATAACCAATTGCAACTATGAAGGATAAAAGGGCAAAGACCCTGAATTCGCCATTTGCTCTGATGAATTGTAATAGAGGAAGATTAGTAAAAGTTATTTGTTTAGTAATTCCACCTGCTGAAAATAAAAGAAAGAGCAGACCAGCTATCAAAAATGTTTTCTGATGATGGGTTTTCTTCTTAAAAATTATCATTAGGGTTACGCAGAATCCGAATAAAGAGTAGTATGCATTACGCATAGATACGTCAGTATCAAAAAGGGTTGGGTTTTTAATAGTTGAAAATGGTGATATGAAAGATATATAAGACGGTAATGTAAAACCCAGGTGTATATTTTCTTGTTGATTAACCGTTTCGCTGCGAATATAATGAGGCAGCAAACTATACCAGGAATATAATGCAGGGGATAATAAAAGAATAGTAAACAAAATATATCCTGAATTCCACATTAGAAAACTGCTAAAGTTTATTCCTGCTCTATTATATATTACATATAGTATAACAACGGTTAACATAAAATACACTGTAGCAATCGGGATGGCCGGATGCCCTCCGGTACAAAGTAAGTAAGCAGCAATTGCTGCTGCAGCTAGTTTTTTAATAGATGGCGCTTTTTGTAAGTTGAACCATGTGCCCACTACAAATGGAAGGAAGGCAGCACAGGTAATGAAGTTTATATGTTGTAAATTACCTATAAAAAAACCACAGCACATAAACATACAACCCATGATGAAAGCGGTGGTTTTTCCAATTGCAAATTGACGGGCAAGCCAGTACATGGCAACTCCTGAAATATACAAGTACACTAAAACTTCAATAGTGAATGTATAAGCGTTATACCCCATCAGACCAAACATCCAGGTAATAGGGTGCCACCATGCAAAGCCGGGATCAGCATAAATTGGAAACCCATAGTTTAAATATGGGTTCCACCAGGGTATATAATTGTGCTTTAAACTTTCCGAAAAGAAAAATTTATTTGGGAAATTGTAAATAAAAGCATCATTTTTTAATGCAAATTGAAAACTTGCTACTGGAAAGTAAGCTATCAATAAAATAACAAAAAGTGCAAAAAGGTACTTCCATTCTTTTAATGCAGGAGTTAACGTTTGGAAGTTGTACTTCATTAACCTTTAATCAATTATTTTTCTTATAATGTACTTTCCAATCATATCAAACTCAATATTTATGGCGTCACCGGTTTTCAAATGCTGCAAATTGGTGTGTTGTAAAGTGTAAGGAATAACTGCTACCCGAAAAGAGGATTTTTTTACGCCGTATGCAGTAAGGCTAATTCCATTTATACAAACAGAACCTTTCTCAATAACCAGTTCCCTGAACTTCTTGTGGTATGAAAAAGTAAAATCCTTGCTACCGTTCCGGTCTTTTATTTTTTTGCAGGTGCCGGGTGTATCAACATGCCCTTGTACAAAATGACCATCTAAACGACTGCTAAGTAATAAACTTCTCTCAAGGTTAACTAATGAACCGTTCTTCCATGTATTTAAATTGGTTTTCATCAACGTTTCCTGAACCGCAGTTACCCTATGCGTGTTTTCCACAGTTTCTTCTACCGTTAAACAAACACCATCATGAGCTATGCTTTCATCTACTTTTAGTTCATGGGAGAGGGGAGATTCCAGCCAGAAAGTTTTATTTGTTCCTTCTGTAGTTACTTTCATAACTTTCCCCAAAGCTTCTATAATACCTGTAAACATTGTATAAAATTCGCAATTTACCCTTTAGAAATTTCGGCTTTTGATACTTTTGTTTTTACTTTGCCCTCCCAAACAATTAAACGGGGGTATAAAATTTATGCTGATTATAGACTCTAAAGATTGCGAAAACATAGACAAAGCTTTAAAGAAATATAAAAAGAAATTTGAAAAGGCTAAGGTTTTGTTGCAGTTGCGGGAAAGACAAGCCTTTATTAAACCATCTGTTAGGCGCAGAACCCAGGTATTGAAAGCTGTTTATAAACAAAAAATTGCAAGCGGGCAGATAGAAGCCTGATGTCATTGATCTTATATAATTAGCTGCAAAGTTTCAATAGCTTTGCAGCTATTATTTTTATGCAATCTCCTCATCCAATCATCCAACCATTCCTGGACTACCTTAAATTTGAAAAACGATTTTCACAGCATACAGTTATTGCCTACCAGACTGATCTTATTGCTTTTTTCGATTATTTACATACGGCTTATGACACAATACCATTAAATCAATTGTCTCACGTCTATATACGTAGCTGGCTGGCTTTATTAAAAGACGACGGCATAACAGCTAAAAGTATTAACCGTAAAATATCCACTCTTAGGTCTTTTTTCAAGTATCAGGTAAAAACCGGTGTGCTGAAGCAAACACCTATGGTTAAAATTGCGGCTC
>JBHENB010000022.1:0-28131 GCA_046262255.1 Chitinophagaceae bacterium | reverse complement strand
AAAAAATGAACACCGCCTGCCACAATTTGTTGCTGATAAGGATCTTAAAACTTTATTGAATTACGTTGAATTTCCAAATGATTGGAAAGGAAGAACCGACAAACTACTTGTCCTGATTTTCTACAATACCGGAATGCGACTAAGTGAATTGATAAATTTAAAAAAATCAGGTATTAATTATTCAAACAATACAATTAAGATTTTAGGTAAAGGAAATAAGGAAAGAATAATACCAGTAAGTAAAGAACTGGTAAGTGAAATAAAAAATTACTCCACTGCACGGGAAAAGAACACTCACAATCTCCAACACGATTTTTTACTGGTGAATTCTAAAGGAAATCAGTTAATCCACCGGAGTGTTTATTCCAGTATAAAAAAATATTTAAGCCTTGTTACAACTATTGAAAGGCGTAGCCCTCATATTTTACGGCACTCATTTGCCACACATTTAACAAACAATGGTGCTGACCTGAATGCTGTAAAAGAATTATTAGGGCATAGCAGCCTGGCTGCCACACAGGTTTATACGCATAACAGTATTGATAGATTAATGGATATATATAAAAAGGCTCATCCTAAAGAGAAAAATATATAGAATATTTCTCCTGGTTTATTGGCAAAAAATTGTTCATTTCTTAACTTCATAACAGTCTTTCAATAAATGTCTTTTAACTCTACACATCATTTCACCGATTAAATTCAGTATTATGAACCTTCAAATTCAGACAGTGCATTTTGATGCTGACAACAAGTTAGTAAGTTATGTAACCAAAAAAATTGAGAAGTTACAGCAGTACCATGACAAGATTATAAAAGTAAATGTGTTTTTAAAACTGGATAATGTGGTGCATAATATCAAAGACAAAGTTGCAGAGATCAGAGTACACGTACCGAGGGCAGATTTTTTTGTAAAATCAACGAGTAAATCTTTTGAAGTTTCTTTTGATGATGCACTTGAGTCAGTGATAAACCAAATAAAAAAGAAGAAAGAAAAATAACTGTATCAATATATAGCAGACTCTAAAAGCACGGCCTTTTTTAACGTATACTTATTAAGTAATTTTTAATTCAAAATTTTTGTAATTAGCAAATTCCTTTACCTTTGCCCGCCCGTAGGAAATCCTCCTGAAAGTTAAATTTTCTGGCGTGAGCCGAAAGGGCCTTCTATAGTTCTTTGTTTATTGATAATTAGCTTGTGTGCAATTGCCAATGACATTCATCAGCACATCAGCATATCGGCTAATTAGCTTTATTGCCACTTTAGCTCAGCCGGTAGAGCATCCCGATTTATCATCGGGAAGGTCGAAGGAGGAGTTGGAATGTAAACAAATTGCCACTTTAGCTCAGCTGGTAGAGCAACTGATTTGTAATCAGTAGGTCGTTGGTTCGATTCCGACAAGTGGCTCAACGGAATCCAGATTGACGATTGCGGATTGAAATCTAAAATTTGCAATTCTTGAAATCTACAATTGAAAGGGCAGATGGCCGAGCGGTTAAAGGCGACAGACTGTAAATCTGTTCTCTCACGAGTACGCAGGTTCGAACCCTGCTCTGCCCACTTTGCCAATTGACAATAATCAATTGGCAAATATATGTTAGGTCTTTGCACTTGCAAATTGCTTATTAGCCATTTGCATATTGTTTTGCGGGAGTAGCTCATTTGGTAGAGCGATAGCCTTCCAAGCTATAGGTGGCGAGTTCGAGCCTCGTCTCCCGCTCTAAGATAAGATGACAGAGAGGAGATGACAGATGACAGTAGCCACTGTCAACTAACAACGGTCAACCTGCCTGCCGGCAGGCAGGCTGTCAACTTTTTGACAAGCCGTTGTAGCTCAGTGGTAGAGCACTTCCTTGGTAAGGAAGAGGTCAAGGGTTCAATTCCCTTTAACGGCTCAAATTGTGAACGGTGAATAGGAATGGTGAATAAAGTTTTCAAAAACTCACCACTCACAATTGATCGCTCACTTGCTGCAAAGCGAACAGAAAGTACAATTGTGCGACGCCTGTCCGAACGGTTCATCCGGGCGGGCAACAAAAGTTAAATAGAATTAATGTTGCCAGTTAAATAGAATTAATGTTGCCTGTAACATAAAAATAAACTTCAATCCACTTAGGTGAAGCGAAGAGTGATAAGAAGAAAATAAATTTGTAACCCACAACTAAAAAGATAACGATGTCCAAAGAGACTTTTAAAAGGGATAAACCCCACGTGAACGTTGGTACCATTGGCCATATTGACCATGGTAAAACAACATTAACAGCTGCTATTACTTCTATTTTGGCTACAAAAGGCATGGGTAATACAGCAAAGAAGTATGATGAAATTGACGCTGCTCCTGAAGAAAAGGAGAGGGGTATTACTATTAATACTGCCCACGTTGAGTATCAGACAGCAAACCGTCACTATGCTCACGTTGACTGTCCGGGTCACGCCGATTATGTGAAGAACATGATTACGGGTGCTGCTCAAATGGATGGGGCTATATTAGTTGTGGCTGCTACTGATGGTCCTATGCCACAAACCAAAGAGCATATATTATTGGCTCGTCAGGTTGGTGTTCCCCGCATGGTGGTTTTCATGAATAAGGTAGATTTAGTGGATGACCCTGAATTGCTGGAATTAGTAGAGATGGAAATTCGGGAATTGCTTAGTTTTTATGGTTTTGACGGCGATAATACTCCTATCATTCAGGGGTCTGCCACCGGTGCATTGGCTGGGGATGACAAATGGGTGAAAGGTGTTGAAGAATTGATGGAAGCTGTGGACAGCTATATTCCCTTACCTCCGCGTCCTGTGGATCAGCCATTCCTGATGTCTGTAGAAGATGTATTTTCTATTACAGGTCGTGGTACAGTAGCCACCGGGCGTATAGAAAGAGGCCGCATTAAAGTAGGTGAATCTGTTGAAATCATAGGTTTGATGGATGCTCCTTTAACTTCAACCTGTACCGGTGTAGAAATGTTTCGTAAGTTATTAGATGAGGGTGAAGCAGGGGACAACGCTGGTTTATTGTTGCGTGGTATTGAAAAAAACCAGATCCGTCGTGGTATGGTTATCTGTAAGCCTGGTTCCATTACTCCACATACAGAGTTTAAGGGTGAAGTTTATGTGTTAAGTAAAGAGGAAGGGGGACGTCATACACCATTCTTTAATAAATATCGTCCTCAATTTTATTTCCGTACAACCGACGTAACCGGTGAGGTGGAATTACCAGCAGGAACCGAAATGGTAATGCCGGGTGATAATACAAATCTGACTGTAAAACTGATAATGCCTATTGCGATGGAGAAAGGGTTAAAGTTTGCAATTCGTGAAGGCGGACGTACAGTTGGGGCAGGTCAGGTTACTGAAATTTTAAAGTAAGGACGACCCTAAATCCCCCTGGGGGACTTGGAACAGCATTTCATACTTTTGTAAAGTACTTAGGCAAAGTCTGGGTACTTTGTTATTTAGATAGTTAATTCCCCTCTCCCTTTAGGACGGGGGTATACGGGCATAGTTCAATGGCAGAATAGCGGTCTCCAAAACCGTTGATGGGAGTTCGAATCTCTCTGCCCGTGCTGTATTAATAGTTGATAAGTTAAGAAGTTGACAAGTTGAATAGTAACCTGTTAACCTCAACTTATCAACCTGTCAACAAATTAAAAAAATGAATAAAATATCTAACTACGTCCGCGATTCTTATAAAGAATTACTGGAAAAAGTAACCTGGCCAACCTGGCAACAATTACAACAATCCACTATGATTGTTTTGGGAGCCACATTATTAATTACCGCCATGGTATGGGTTATGGACTTCATAGCAGCCAGTTCTTTAAATTTCATTTACAAACTATTCTAATCAATGGAAGATTTAACAACGATTCAGGATCAGGAAACCCAACAACAACAGGAAGAAACTAAATGGTATGTTTTGCGTGTTGTGAGTGGCAAAGAAAGGAAAGTAAAAGAATACCTGGATAAAGAGGTTGCACGTGGGGGATGGAGTAAAGTTGTAAAGCAGGTTTTTCTTCCGGTGGAGAAGGTGTATAAAGTACAAAATGGCAAGAAAGTGATGCGGGAACGAAACTACTACCCCGGGTATGTAATGGTTGAAATAGCAGATGGAAAATTAAGCGATGACCTGAGAGACACTATAAAGAATACCAGTAATGTGATACACTTTTTAGGTAAGGAAAATCCTATAGCACTACGTAAAGCAGAGGTTAATAAAATGCTTGGTAAGATGGATGAAATGGCTGAAGCCGGCGGTGTAAGCATGAGTGAACCCTTTATTGTTGGCGAAACCATAAAAATAATAGAAGGACCTTTTAACGACTTTAACGGAACAATTGAAGAAGTAAATGATGAAAAGAAAAAATTAAAAGTTACTGTAAAAATCTTTGGTCGCTCTACACCTGTTGAACTTAATTACATGCAGGTGGAGAAGATAAATTAATTTGTAAATCATATCTTCCAAAGCCATTCTGCAGCAGCGGAATGGCTTTGTTTTATTCAAATGTTCAAGGGAACTTTCTTTATAGTTATCTACTTTTTAGCATGGACGCTTTTTTTTGAATTTGCAAGACTTTTCTTTTTGCTTTATCATTATCAGCACACTTCTCAATTACCTGCTTCCACTCTTTTAGGCACATTTATCTATGGCTCCAGGATGGATCTATCTATGGCTGGTTACATTACTTTGCCTGTTTGCCTGATGGTATTATCGGGTATAATGCTACCTTTCTTTCGCTCAGCCACTCCTTATAAAATATATACTTCAATTATCCTGCTTTTAGTGTTGGTGATTGTAACTGCAGATTTAGAAATGTTTAAAGCATGGGGATTTAGAATAGATGCCACTCCATTAAGATACCTGTCCTCTCCAAAAGAAGCCTGGGCTTCTGTTAACCATTTACCAATCTTACTGGTACTTGTAGTTTTTGCAATCAGCTACATTTTAATAGCAGGTTTATTCAGTAAGCTAATCTCTAAAATAATACGGTTGCAAAATGCATCAAAAAGAAAGTGGCTTCAGGCTTTATTTATATGCTTTCTTTCAGCTGTGTTGATAATACCTCTACGAGGGGGGTTGCAATTAGCTCCCATAAACGAAAGTGGAGTTTATTTTTCCAAATTTCATTTTGCCAATATTGCTGCCATAAATGCAACATGGAATTTTTTTCATGCAGTTAGCAACAGGCAGGAAGTTGAAAGTAATCCATACAAATACATGGATAATACTAAGGCGGCAACAATTGCAGATAGTTTATACAAATCATCTGATAGAGTTCAGCGGGTAATTTTACCCGGGATAGCAAAGCTTAATATTATATTAGTTATTTGGGAAAGCTTTACAGCAAAAGCAACGCAAATGTCTATACATGGTAAAGAAGTTACTCCTTATTTCAATCAGTTGAAACAAGAGGGCATTTATTTTAGTAATGCATACGCAAGCGGCGACCGTACAGACAAAGGTTTAAGTGCTCTATTAAGTGGTTATCCTGCATTGCCTAAAATGTCGGTTATCCGCTATCCATCTAAAGCTGCAAAGCTTCCGTCTTTAAGTAAAGTGTTCAAAGAAAAAGGGTACACTACTGCTTTTTATTATGGTGGCGAACCGGAATTTGCGAATATTAAATCGTACCTGCTTTCATCCAATTTTGATCATATAGTTGAAAAAAATAACTTCTCGAAAAAAGACCAAAATTCAAAATGGGGGGCACATGATGGAATTGTAATGAAGCGATGCATATCAGACCTGAAAAAAGTAAGTCAGCCTTTTTTCACTACCTGGCTTACCTTAAGTAGCCATGAGCCTTTTGAAACACCAATAACCCCAACATTTAAAGGAAATGACCACACAACAAAGTTTTTAAATGCTCATAATTATACAGACAAGGTATTATACGAGTTTGTTCAGGAATGCAAACAACAGCAGTGGTGGAAAAATACTTTAATGATAATTGTTGCCGATCATGGTCATCCACAACCACCAACCAATAATAGGTTTGCTGATTTCAAAATCCCAATTCTGTGGCTTGGTGGTGCCTTGAATAGAACAAGTTATGAAATAAATAAAGTAGTATCTCAGTTAGATATATCTACAAGCATTGTGTTTCAGGCAGGCATTGAAAAGAATGATTTTCCCTTCAGCAAAAACCTATTTGATACTACCACTCCTCCATGGGCATTTTTTACATTTAATAACGGCCATGGGTTTATACAACAAGGTAAGATGTTACTGTTTGATAATGTTGGAAAAAGGATAATAGAGCAAGATGGCAATATAAAACAGATAGACATACAAGCAGCGAAAGCACTGCAACAAATTATATATGAAGATTTTTTGAAGAGATAAATTAAGTATCGATTTACAACGTCCTTTCTCCTTCAGGAGAGGAGTTGGGCGTAAGCTTTTTATTTTTGTAATAGCCACAAGCAACAAGGATACAAACAAAAAGGCCATACATAAAAGGTTGCAGTTGAAAAGAATCTTTTGGTAGCCCAGTGCAGCCCTTCTCAGCAGACGCTTAACAAGAAATTTAAATTTTCATTCTTCCTTATTCATTTTTTCCTTTACTTTTGCAACCCCGAAGAAGTTCTTTCTCATCAGCAGTAAATCCTGGATTGTTAAGGATTAAGGCTGATTTCCGCAAATAATGCGGAAACGATGGAATTTGGGAGTTTCGCCTTAGGCGAGACGTTAGAACCAATAAAATCAAAAGAAATGGCAAAAGAAGTATCTGGCTTTGTTAAGCTTCAGTGTAAAGGTGGCCAGGCAAACCCTGCACCTCCAATTGGTCCTGCATTAGGTTCCAAGGGTATCAACATAATGGAATTCTGCAAGCAGTTTAATGCCCGCACACAAGATAAAATGGGCAAAACACTCCCTGTATTAATTACTGTTTATTCCGATAAATCATTTGATTTTGTTATTAAAACGCCTCCAGCAGCCGTACAGCTAATGGAAGCTGCCAAACTACAAAAAGGATCAAAAGAACCTAACCGTGCAAAAGTGGGAAAAGTAGACTGGCAACAGGTTGAGGAAATAGCCAGGGATAAAATGGCTGATCTCAACTGTTTCACAGTAGAAAGTGCCATGAAAATGGTAGCTGGTACTGCACGCAGCATGGGGCTTACTGTAGAAGGTAATGCTCCCTGGAATTAAACAATTACGGCCTGAGCGAAGACGAAGGGCTGATATAAAATCTAACTAAGATGGCTTTCATTGCTAAAAAGAGAAAAGCAGTCAACGCAAAAGTTGATAATGCAAAAGAATATTCCCTAACAGATGCGTCTTCTTTGGTTAAAGAAATCACTACTTGTAAGTTTGATGCTTCTGTTGACTTACATATTCGTTTGGGTGTAGATCCTAAAAAAGCTGACCAGGCAATTCGTGGTACTGTTTCCTTGCCTCATGGCACGGGTAAAACAAAGAGAGTGTTAGTACTATGCGGACCAGATCAGGAACCTGCGGCAAAAAAAGCTGGTGCTGACTATGTTGGATTAGATGAGTTTGTACAAAAAATTGAAGCCGGGTGGACAGACGTGGATGTTATTATTGCAACTCCTGCAGTAATGCCTAAGATTGGCCGTTTAGGTAAAATTTTGGGTCCCCGAAACCTGATGCCAAATCCAAAAACCGGTACCGTAACAAACGATGTTGCCGCAGCAGTAAACGAAGTAAAAGGTGGAAAGATAGCTTTTAAAGTAGATAAGGCTGGTATCATTCATGCATCAATTGGCAGGGTGAGTTTTGAACCCCAAAAAATAGCAGAAAACAGCCAGGAGTTGCTAAGTGCTATTATTAAGGCAAAGCCATCTACAGCAAAAGGAACTTATTTAAAAGGAGTAAGCATGGCAAGTACAATGAGTCCGGGTATTTCAATTGATACAAAATCGTTTGTTCATTAAATAGATCCTTCACCGCCCTTCGGCGGGTTCAGGATGACAAATAAAGAAGCAATGACTAAAGAACAGAAAAATGAAATAATAGAAGTATTGAAAGAGAAGTTTTCTCAATACAACAACTTTTATGTTACCAATACAGAAGCATTAAGTGTGGACCAAGTAACCAAGCTGCGCAGAATATGTTTCAACAAAAATGTTGAGATGAAAGTGGCTAAGAATACACTAATTAAGAAGGCATTAGAATCATTGGATAATGAAAGATTTTCAACAGTATATGATTCTTTAAGTGGCGTTACAGCTCTTATGTTTAGTGAAAATGCAAAGGAACCTGCCCTGATCATTGCTGATTTCAGAAAAGAACAAAAAGGTGAATTGCCAGCCTTAAAAGCTGCTTTTATTGATGGGGCTGTATTTGCGGGAGATAACCAGTTAGAGTCTTTAAAAACACTCAAAAGCAAGAATGATTTAATTGGAGAGATCATAGGTCTGTTACAATCACCTGCTAAAAATGTTATTTCTGCATTAAATGCAGGTGGTAAGCTGGCAAGTATTGTAAAGGCACTGGAAGAAAGAGCGGCAGCCTCCCCAAACCCCTCTAACGGAGGTGCTTAGTATAGTTTGTAAAAATGAAAGTTCATTAAATAATATATTTTCCTGTTCTCCCCCGTTGGGGAGTTAGAGGGGACTCTAAGTCTTCGGAGTAAGTGAAGACACAATCATAAACCTTCCGCCGGAGTTTCGTTGAAACGAAACAATGAAGGCGGTTTTAAAAAGTAAAAAATGGCAGATTTAAAAGCATTCGCTGAGCAGTTAGTTAATTTATCAGTAAAGGATGTAAATGAGTTAGCAAAAATTTTAAAAGACGAGTACGGTATTGAACCTGCTGCGGCTGTTGTAGCGGTTGCTGGTCCTGCTGCTGGTGGTGGCGCTGCGGCTCCTGCGGTTGAAGAAAAAACTTCCTTCAACGTAGTTTTAAAGGCGGCCGGTGCTAACAAACTTCAGGTAGTTAAAGTGGTAAAGGACTTAACCGGTTTAGGCTTAAAAGAAGCTAAAGATTTAGTAGATGGCGCTCCCAAACCAATTAAAGAAGGTGTGGATAAAGCAACTGCTGATGAATTAGCTGCTAAGCTGAAAGATGTTGGTGCTGAAGTGGAGATAGTTTAATTCTTTTCTATTATTTTATGAAGCCCTCTTTATCAGAATGAGGGCTTTTTGTTTTCATACTTCTCATCGAATAAATTGAGATCGGTATTTACAAACTTAAATACGGCGCAATCTTCTTAAAGGTCACCTCATCCAACACTGCAATCTTCTTCAAATCTTCCAACGAGGAATATTTTCCATGCTGGTTCCGATACTCAACAATGGCGTTGGCTAAATTCCATTTAATATATGGATGCACTTTTAATTGGTCTTTTGTGGCTGTGTTAATATTTATTTTTTTCACTGCACCATCATCAATCTGTAAGAGCGGCTTTATCTTTTGAAAAGTAGAATCTGGCAAACCGTATGTTTCTCTTATTTGTTCAACAGAATAAAAACCGCCCAGCTTATCTCTAAAGTTGGTTATGCGTTGTGCTAACTTGCTGCCAATGCCAGGCAATGCAATAAAAGCAGTAGTATCGGCTTCGTTTACGTTTACAATTTCGATTTGTCTTTCTTTTTTCTGGTAGTTGTTACCCGTAGAATAATTACGTTGATGGAAATTGTTATTATTCGGTGGTTCAATGCGAATGTGAGCCGCCACTCTTTCATAAAATCCTTCCGGCATGCCCCAGATTTTCTTCAGATCTTCCGGCTTATAGAATTTACCGCCTTTACTCCTGTAATTATTTATGGTTCTGATTATCCTGTCGTTTAATCCAAGCCGCTTCCATCCTTCTGTTGACAATTTATTAGGATCAAATAAAAAAAGTTCACCTTGTGAAAAGTGCGATGCTTGTGAGGGTTCGTACTGATAACTATTGCTGTATTCTTCTGTTTTATTTCCATTTCGATAAGCGGATGAATTTGTTCGTAAAGTATCTATGGCCTGAAGCAGGGAAGTGTCCTGTTGAACAGCAACAATATTGAAAGGTTTGGCTAATAAACGGGGTAATAAATAAATAACAAGCCCTAAACCAAGAACACAAAAAATTCCAATTCTGTCCTTCCTTGAGAAAGTGAGATAATCCTTAACAAACATCTTCCAGCTCATACAACACAAGGCTTTAAATGTAAAATAATTCAAAAAGTTTTGGGGTCTAATGTTTGTTGAAGGAAATTTCCATTTTTTTATTGTTTAATCCTTACTTTTGCAATCCTTTAGTTTTGGCCAAAAACATTTTGACGTCTCAAATCAAGCTTATTTAATTGATTCTCATTGCTTTTATTTTTATTAAATAAAGGCCTGAGATTGATTTGCTACGTCTGTACATAAAACCGGGTTTTAAAATTTATGCCTTCTACTACAACAAATCATCGGATTAATTTTGGAAAAATAGGAAACATTGCAGATACGCCGGATCTTCTGGCAGTACAAATTCAATCTTTCAAAGAATTCTTTCAATTAGAAACTACTCCCGACAGGAGAAATGTTGAAGGTTTATTCCGTGTGTTTAAGGAAAATTTTCCTATCACAGATACACGCAACATTTTCGTTCTTGAATTTCTGGATTATTTTATTGATCCGCCACGCTATACTATTGAAGAATGTATGGAGCGTGGTTTAACGTATGCTGTGCCGTTAAAAGCAAAGTTGCGATTAAGCTGTAACGATGAAGAACATATAGATTTTCAAACCATTGTTCAGGACGTGTTTTTAGGAAACATTCCTTACATGACGCCCCGGGGAACTTTCGTAATAAACGGTGCTGAACGTGTGGTGGTATCTCAACTACACCGTTCTCCTGGCGTGTTTTTCGGACAGTCTGTTCACCCTAATGGTACAAAAATTTATTCTGCCAGGGTAATTCCTTTCAAAGGCGCATGGATGGAGTTTGCAACAGACATCAATAATGTGATGTTTGCCTACATAGATCGTAAGAAAAAATTTCCTGTAACAACTTTACTTCGTTCTATTGGTTACGAAACTGATAAAGACATTCTGGAGTTATTTGGAATGGCTGACGAAGTGTCTGTAACAAAAAAATCGCTTCAAAAATATATTGGCCGTCGTTTGGCAGCCCGTGTGTTACGTAGCTGGGTAGAAGATTTTGTGGATGAGGATACCGGTGAAGTTGTTTCTATTGAACGTAACGAAGTAGTACTGGAAAGAGATTCAATATTGGATCAAGAGGCTATTGCCACCATTTCTGAAATGGATATTAAAAGTGTATTCATTCAAAAAGAAGATGTGGGTGGCGATTATGCAATTATATATAACACGTTAAATAAAGATACTTCTAACAGTGAGCTGGAAGCCGTGCAGGTAATTTATCGCCAGTTACGGGGCGCAGATGCACCGGATAATGAAACTGCAAGAGGCATTATTGATAAATTATTTTTTTCTGACAAACGTTATGACCTTGGTGAAGTTGGCCGTTATAAAATAAACCGAAAGCTCGGATTAGATGCACCACTGGAACAAAAAACACTTACTAAAGAAGATATTATTGAGATCATCAAATATCTTGTTCGGTTAACCAACGGTAAAGCAGATATTGATGACATTGATCACTTATCCAACCGCCGGGTACGGACGGTGGGCGAGCAGTTGTATGCTCAGTTTGGTGTGGGGTTGGCAAGAATGGCAAGAACCATCCGGGAAAGGATGAACGTAAGAGATAATGAAGTATTTACACCTGTAGATCTTATCAATGCAAGAACTCTTTCTTCAGTGATCAATTCCTTCTTTGGCACTTCCCAGTTATCACAATTTTTAGATCAGACCAATCCGCTTTCAGAAATTACGCACAAACGTCGTATTTCAGCACTTGGACCGGGTGGTTTAAGCCGTGAAAGAGCAGGTTTCGAAGTTCGTGATGTGCATTATTCTCACTACGGTAGATTATGCACCATTGAAACTCCGGAAGGACCGAACATTGGCTTAATATCAACATTGTGTGTACATGCCAAGATCAATGAAATGGGCTTTATTGAAACGCCATATCGCAAGGTGGAAAATGGCAAAGTAAATATGAAGCACCTGACCTTTTTGAGTGCTGAAGAAGAAGATACTGCTAAAATTGCACAAGCAAACTCTCCATTGGACGATAAAGGGCATTTCGTAGAGGAAAGAGTAGTTAGCCGTGAAACTGGTGATTTTCCAATATTAGAAAAAACGGATGTAGAGTATATGGATGTGGCACCCAACCAGATTGTTGGTTTAAGTGCTTCGCTTATTCCTTTCCTGGAGCATGATGATGCTAACCGTGCACTGATGGGTTCGAACATGCAACGTCAGGCAGTTCCGCTAATTCGTCCGGATGTACCTATTGTGGGTACTGGCCTGGAAGGAAAGGCTGCACGTGACGCCAGAATTCAGATTCATGCAGAAGGAAATGGTGTTGTTGAGTTTGTAGATGCTAATGAAATACATGTTCGTTATAAAAGAAATGAAGATCAGAAACTGGTAAGCTTTGAAGATGATTTAATAATATATAAGCTCACTAAGTTTATTAAAACCAATCAGGAAACCTCTATTAACCTGAAGCCTGCAGTTAAAAAAGGCCAGACGGTTAAGGAAGGTGATTTTCTTACAGAAGGTTATGCTACTCAAAACGGAGAGCTGGCATTAGGGAAAAACTTAAAGGTTGCCTTCATGCCCTGGAAGGGTTACAATTTTGAAGATGCCATTGTTATCAGCGAAAAAGTAGTTAAAGAAGATTTGTTCACTTCTATTCATATTTCAGAGTATGAACTGGAAGTTCGTGATACCAAATTGGGTGAGGAAGAATTAACACCGGATATTCCAAACGTTTCCGAGGAAGCAACAAAGGATCTTGATGAACATGGAATTATTCGTATTGGCGCCCAGATAAAAGAGGGTGATATATTAATAGGTAAGATTACACCTAAAGGCGAAAGCGACCCTACTCCGGAAGAAAAACTATTGCGTGCCATTTTTGGCGATAAAGCCGGTGATGCTAAAGATGCTTCATTGAAAGCTCCAAACGGCGTTGAAGGCGTGGTTATAGATAAAAAGTTGTTTCAAAGAGCAAAGAAAGATAAGAACGGAAAAGCAAAAGAAAAAGCTGCATTGGAAAAATTGGAGAAAATCCATGAGAAGAATTTGGCTGAGCTGATGGAGGTGCTTCTGGACAAATTGCAGACATTATTAAAAGATAGATCATCTGCAGGCGTAAGCAACAACTTTGGTGAAATGTTAATTGGTAAAGGTGCAAAGTTCACTCAAAAAAACTTATCCGGGATTGATTACCTGAATGTGAATCCACTTGGATGGACAGGTGGTGCAAAAACAGATGATCAGATCAACACCTTATTGCATAATTATAGCATTAAATACAACGAAGAGTTAGGAAGGTTCAAAAGAGAAAAATTCAATATTTCCATTGGTGACGAACTACCTGCAGGGGTATTGAAGCTGGCTAAAGTTTACATTGCTGTTAAACGCAAGCTGAAAGTGGGTGATAAAATGGCTGGCCGCCATGGGAATAAAGGGATTGTTGCCAAAATAGTTCGGCAGGAAGACATGCCCTTTTTAGAGGATGGAACTCCGGTGGACATTGTATTGAATCCTCTTGGTGTACCAAGCCGTATGAACCTTGGCCAGATATACGAAACAGTGCTTGGTTGGGCAGGTGAAAAGTTAGGAATTCGGTTTGCCACGCCAATATTCGATGGTGCATCAACAGACGAAATTGCAAAGTATTGCGATGATGCTGGTTTGCCTTTGTTTGGCCATACATATTTATATGATGGCGAAACAGGTGAAAGATTTCACCAGAAAGCCACAGTAGGTATTATTTACATCATCAAATTGCACCACATGGTAGATGATAAGATGCATGCCCGTTCAATTGGGCCATACAGCTTAATCACTCAGCAGCCCTTGGGAGGTAAGGCGCAGTTTGGAGGTCAGCGTTTTGGTGAAATGGAAGTTTGGGCTTTGGAAGCATACGGTGCTGCAAACATTTTGCAGGAATTATTAACCATCAAATCTGATGATATTATTGGCCGTGCAAAAACATATGAATCCATAGTGAAAGGAGAAAATATTCCACGTGCCGGTATTCCTGAATCGTTCAATGTATTGGTTCATGAGTTGAGAGGCCTTGGTTTAGATTTGAAGTTTCATGAATAGTCCCCCCTGTCCCCCTAAAGGGGACACTTAGATAGGCCAAACTTTTTTTCATTAATAGTTCTTTAAAATAGTTGATGATTATGTTACCGGCAGAAGAGTTACTATTAAGCTTCTGTTGTCCGCCCGGATGACTGGTCGGACGGGTGTCACTCACTTGTACTGTAGTAATGCTACTGAGTAACGATACTCTTGAATTTGTCATCCTGTGCAATAGCGAAGGATCTGATTGCTCAATACACAGATTCTTCACTACGTAGAATGACAAGCAAAAGAGTGATGATTAGCGAATAGAAATTTAAATGGAGCGTCAACCAAAGTTTCATAGAATTACAAAAGCTGGTAAAAAAATCTAAAAATTTTACATCCCCGTCCGAATGGATTCATCCGGGCGGATAAAATCGTAAATCATTATATGTCTTTCAATAAAAGAGATAATCGTCCGAGACCTACTTTTTCAAAAATAACAATCGGCCTCGCTTCGCCGGATAGCATTCTGGAAAAAAGCTTTGGTGAAGTTCTGAAGCCGGAAACCATTAACTATCGTACTTACAAACCGGAACGGGATGGCCTGTTTTGCGAACGCATTTTCGGACCCGTAAAAGATTATGAATGTGCCTGTGGTAAGTATAAGCGTATTCGCTATAAAGGCATTGTTTGCGACCGTTGCGGTGTGGAAGTTACAGAAAAGAAAGTACGCCGCGAACGCATGGGCCATATTAAGCTGGTGGTACCCGTTGTACATATTTGGTACTTCAAAAGCCTGCCTAATAAAATTGGTTATTTGTTAGGTGTAAGCTCAAAAAAGTTAGAATCCATTGTTTATTACGAACGTTTTGTTGTTATTCAATCCGGAATAAGGGCTGATAAAGGACAAAACCCAGGTGATTTATTAACTGAAGAAGAGTACCTGGATATATTAGATGCACTTCCAAAAGACAACCAGTATTTGCCTGATGAAGACCCAAATAAGTTTATAGCAAAGATGGGTGCAGAAGCAGTGCATGATATGCTTGGAAGAATTGACCTGGATCAGTTATCATTTGATCTGCGTAACGCAGCTGCAACAGAAACATCTCAGCAACGCAAGGCAGATGCACTAAAAAGATTAAGTGTTGTAGAATCTTTTCGTGATGCCAATTTAAGAATTACTAACAGGCCGGAGTGGATGGTGATGCAGTACATACCTGTAATTCCACCAGAATTACGTCCATTAGTTCCTTTGGATGGAGGCCGTTTTGCATCATCGGATTTAAATGATCTTTATCGCCGTGTTATCATCCGTAACAACCGTTTAAAGCGTTTGCTAGAGATTAAAGCACCGGAGGTGATATTGAGAAACGAAAAAAGGATGCTGCAGGAAGCAGTGGACAGTTTATTCGATAATAGCCGTAAATCAAATGCGGTGAAGGCTGAAGGTGGCCGGGCCCTAAAATCTCTTTCAGATGTGCTGAAAGGTAAGCAAGGCCGGTTCCGTCAGAACTTGTTAGGTAAGCGTGTTGATTATTCAGGCCGTTCTGTAATTGTGGTTGGACCTGAATTGAAGTTACACGAATGTGGCTTGCCAAAAGATATGGCGGCAGAATTATTTAAGCCATTTATCATTCGAAAATTAATAGAGCGGGGTATTGTAAAAACAGTTAAATCAGCAAGAAAATTAGTTGATAAAAAAGAAGCCATTGTTTGGGATATTCTTGAAAATATTTTAAAGGGTCACCCTGTATTGTTAAACCGTGCACCTACACTACACCGTTTATCTATCCAGGCTTTTCAGCCAAAGCTTGTGGAGGGCAAAGCCATTCAATTACATCCGTTGGTAACAACTGCATTTAACGCAGACTTTGATGGTGATCAGATGGCTGTACACGTGCCATTAAGTAGCGCTGCTGTTTTAGAAGCACAGTTACTAATGCTTGCATCTCACAACATCTTAAATCCTCAGAATGGCACGCCAATTACACTTCCTTCACAGGACATGGTACTGGGACTATACTATATTTCTAAGGGTAAAAAATCAACTAAAGAGGAAAAAGTAAAAGGCGAAGGAAAATTATTTTATTCATCTGAAGAAGTCATCATTGCCTATAATGAAGGACGTTTGGACCTGCATGCACATATAAAAGTAAAAGAAAATCTGAGGGAAGGAGATGAGTTGATACACAAGATGATAGAAACTACAGTTGGCCGTGTATTATTCAATCAATATGTACCGAAAGAAGTAGGGTTCGTAAACGCGTTATTAACAAAGAAAAATCTTAGGGAAATCATCGGGGATATTATCAAAATAACAAACGTCCCCAAAACTGCTAAGTTCCTGGATGATATAAAGCAACTAGGATTTAGCATGGCCTTCCATGGTGGATTATCGTTCAATATCAATGATCTCATTATTCCACACATTAAAGAAGAGATGTTGCAAAGTGCTAAAGGAGAAGTAGATGAAGTGTGGGAGAATTACAACATGGGGTTAATAACTAACAACGAAAGGTATAATCAGATTGTAGATATATGGAGCCGTGTAGATACACGTATAACGGAAACATTAATTCGGGAGTTAGCAGCAGACAAGCAGGGCTTCAATTCTGTATTTATGATGTTGGATTCCGGTGCCCGTGGTTCCAAGCAACAGATTAAGCAGTTGGCAGGAATGAGAGGTCTTATGGCAAAGCCAAGGAAATCCGGCTCTACTGGTTCGGAAATCATTGAAAATCCCATCCTGTCCAATTTTAAGGGGGGGTTAAATGTGCTGGATTACTTTATATCAACCCACGGTGCCCGTAAGGGTCTGGCAGATACTGCATTAAAAACTGCTGACGCAGGTTATTTAACCCGACGCCTGGTAGACGTTTCACAGGACGTGGTAATAACAGAAGAAGATTGTGGTACATTAAGAGGTATTGCAACATCTGCATTAAAAGATAATGAGGATATTATTGAACCACTTTCAGATAGAATTGAAGGACGTACTTCCGTACACGATGTATACGATCCCCAGGACGATAAGTTGATCATACATGCAGGTGAAGAAATTTCGTCAGATGTGGCTCAGCAAATAGAAGAAGCAGGAATAGAAAATGTTGAAATACGTTCTGTTCTTACCTGCGAAGCAAAGCGCGGTGTATGTGTTAAATGCTATGGTAAAAATCTTGCAACCGGTTATCTGGCACAAAAGGGAGATGCAGTAGGCATCATTGCTGCTCAATCTATTGGTGAGCCTGGTACACAGCTTACATTACGTACATTCCACGTTGGTGGTGTTGCAGGTTCTGCATCTGTTGAATCTTCCATGACTGCCAAGTTTGAAGGAACTGTTCAATTTGACGGGGTACGTGCTGTAACAACGAAAAATAATGAAGGCAATAAGGCACAGGTAGTTATAGGACGCACAGGTGAAGCAAGAATAATGGATGTGAAAAATGATCGTCTGTTAATAACTAATAACATTCCTTATGGAGCTACATTGTCTGTAAAAGACGGCCAGAAAATAAGCAAAGGCGATGTTATTTGCACATGGGATCCATTTAATAATGTAATTATTTCTGAAATAGATGGTGTTGTTAAATTTGAAAATGTTATAGACGGAATCACCTATCGTGAAGAATCTGATGAACAAACAGGGCACCGCGAAAAGGTAGTTATTGAAACGAGAGATAAAACAAAAATACCTTCCGTCATTGTTCAGGGAAAGGACAATAAATCTTACAATTTACCAACAGGCAGCCACATAGTTATTGATGCAGACGAGGATGTAAAGGCTGGGCAGGTAATTGTAAAAATCCCTCGTGTACTTGGTAAGTTAAGAGATATTACAGGCGGTTTACCAAGGGTAACAGAGCTGTTTGAAGCTCGTAATCCAAGCAATCCTGCTATTGTAAGTGAAATTGATGGTGTGGTAAGCATGGGTGCGGTAAAACGCGGTAACCGCGAAATAATAATTGAAGCAAAGGACGGTGTTACCAAAAAGTACCTCGTGCCATTAACACGGCAGATACTTGCTCAGGATGGCGATTTTGTAAAAGCCGGTTCTCCATTGTCGGACGGTCAAACAGCTCCTGCTGATATATTAGCAATTCAGGGACCGTTTGCAGTACAGCAATATGTTGTAAACGAAATTCAGGAAGTTTATCGTTTACAAGGTGTACGCATCAATGATAAACACATTGAAGTAATTGTTCGGCAGATGATGCGCAAGCTATCTATTGTAGATCCGGGAGACACAAGATTTTTGGAAGAAGATATGGTAGACAAGTTTGAATTCCTTGAGGAGAATGATTTTATTTTTGATAAGAAAGTGGTAACTGAGCCTGGAGAATCTACCAGGTTAAAAGCAGGTCAAATTGTAAGCGTTCGGGAATTGAGGGAAGAAAATTCAGTGCTCCGCCGCAATGATAAAACACTTGCTGAGTACCGCGATGCAAGACCTGCAACGTCAACGCCAACATTATTGGGTATTACTAAAGCTTCCCTCGGTGTACCAAGCTGGATATCGGCTGCATCTTTCCAGGAAACTACCAAAGTATTAAGTTCTGCAGCTATTCAGGGCAAAACAGACGATATGCTTGGTTTGAAGGAGAATGTAATTACGGGTCATTTAATACCTGCAGGTACTGGATTGCGTGAGTTTGAAAACATGATTGTAGGTAGTAAAGAGGAATATGAGCTATTGCAAACTACCCGCGAGGCCATGACTTTTGATGAAGAAGAGTAAAACATAAATTCGAAAAAAGACGAAGCCTACAAATTTTTGTAGGCTTTTTTATATTAGCTTTTTATACTCTTCTGTTTCGTCCTGTTATTAATGAATAGATGATCAACAATAACACAGCCCCGCCGGTTGCAATAAGGATACTATATAAGTTAAAGCCATCCACACCGTCATAACCTAACAATTTAGCAATGTATCCCCCAAGCACTGCACCAACAACTCCAATGATCATTGTTACTATGCAGCCTTGCGGGTCTTTGCCAGGGTGCAACGCTTTTGCAATAGCACCGGCAACTAAACCTAATAAAATCCAATAGATAATTCCCATAATTTTAAGTTTTAAGTGAAAGTTTTTTATGAAGATAAGCAAATCACATACCCGCTGTTAAGTGTTTTGTAAAAATGGCTGCTATTCAAGTAATGCTCGCTTTTTTGACCGTTATTTTGCACAAAGTGTTTTAAATGAAAAATGGCATTCTTATTTTTAATGCTATACTCCTTGTATTAGTGGGTATTTTATATTACTTAAATTTTTCATCTTCTTCTAAAAAAACAACTTTACCTAAAGAAAACACTGTAAAAGCCTCTTCGCCTAACTCTCAGTTTACGATTGCTTATTTTGAAATGGATTCATTAGAAAACTCGTTTGCTATGGTAAAAGATGTAAAAAATGAATTATCACGGAAAGAAGAAGCAATTAATAATGAATTATCAAGAATGGAAAAAACATACCGGGATAAAGCTGCAGGTTATCAGAGGCAGGCAGCAACTATGAACCAGGTACAATCTGAGACGGCAACAAAAGATATGATGCAAATGCAGCAACAAATGCAAGGAAAAAAACAGGCATTAGACCAGGAATACCAGGAATTTTACATGCGTAAGATGAAAGACGTAAAAACAAAAATAGAAGATTTTTTAAAGGAGTTCAATAAGGACAAACAATACTCTTACATTTTTGCCTACGAGCCAGGATTATTTTATTACACAGATACTTTGTACAATATCACCGGCCCTGTTGTTAAAGGTTTAAATGAGCGATATTCTCAAAAGAATCGCTGATTGAAGAATGAGTACGGATTGACAGACGGAGCAGTGGTTGCTCCTTTTTTATTTATCCCCCCAAATTACAACCGTGAAAATCAATTCCTAATCTGTGATTATACTTATCTTGACAAAAATTGACTGCTATGTCCGAACAAGTTTTAACTCCACAGGAAGCCATTCAGGAAGATAGAGGCTTTAAACGTTCGTTAGGTTTATTGGATGCCACTATGATAGTAGCTGGATCCATGATAGGGTCAGGGATTTTTATTGTAAGCGCCGATATGCTGAAGGATGTAGGTTCAGCAGGGTGGTTGATTGCTGCATGGCTTATTACCGGCTTTATGACCTTGACAGCCGCTTTAAGTTATGGTGAATTAAGTGCTATGTTTCCAAAGGCGGGGGGCCAATATGTATATTTAAAAGAAGCTTACAATCCTCTGATAGGTTTTTTATATGGCTGGAGTTTTTTTGCTGTTATACAAACGGGCACCATTGCCGCCGTGGGTGTGGCTTTTGCAAAATTTGCAGCTTATCTTTTTCCTGCGTTAAGCGATACTAATTATCTAATTGGAACTGCTGATAGTTTTCATATTTCGGCAGCGCAATTAGTTTCCATACTTCTGATTGTTTTTTTAACGTACATCAACACACGTGGTGTAAAGGAAGGAAAACTGATTCAAACAACTTTTACTCTGGTAAAAATCATTGCTTTATTTGGATTGATATTGTTTGGATTACTGCTTGCTGCAAAAGCAGGTGTATGGAATGCAAACTGGACAGATGCCTGGACGATGAGGCAACATAGTTCAAGAATTGAAGGATTTACAGGTGCAGAAACATGGATGCACATAGCAGGTTTTGCTACAATAGGTGCAGTGGCATCTGCAATGGTAGGCTCTATATTTAGCAGTGATGCATGGAACAATATTACGTTCATAGCTGGCGAAGTAAAAAATCCACAAAAAAATATTGGCTTAAGTTTATTCCTCGGCACATTGATAGTAACAGTTATTTATGTTGCAGCCAATTTGATGTATGTTTCTGTTCTGCCATTGCAGGAAGCAGCTTTTGCTAAAGACAATAGAATTGCGCTTTCGGCTTCATTAGAAATTTTTGGTGCTGCCGGTACTACCATTTTAGCAATTATGATTATGATCTCCACATTTGGCTGCAATAATGGTTTGATACTTGCGGGTGCAAGAGTTTATTATACAATGGCACAGGATGGATTATTTTTTAAACAAACTGGAAGACTCAATAAAAATGCAGTTCCTGAACTGGCATTATGGGTTCAGTGTGTTGTAGCCAGCATACTGTGCTTAAGTGGTAAGTATGGGGATTTGTTAGACTATGTTTCTTTTGTAGTGGTGCTTTTCTATATTTTAACCATTGCAGGAATTTTTATATTGAGGAAAAAGCGTCCCGATGCTGAACGGCCTTATAAGGCTTTTGGCTATCCTGTTCTTCCGGTGATTTATATTCTTTTGGCAATTCTCTTCTGCGTTGCTTTGCTGATTTATAAACCTAAGTTTACCTGGCCAGGTCTAATAATTGTTTTACTAGGCATTCCTATTTATTATATTGCTTTGGCTCGAAAAAAGGCAGAAGTATAATTTTCCATGGAAAACTTTCAGGGATTATTTGATAAGTTTCGGTCTATTAAAGTTGGAGTTGTTGGTGATGTGATGCTGGACACTTATATGTGGGGAAGTGTAAACCGTATTTCTCCCGAAGCTCCTGTACCAATAGTAAGTCTTAGTAAAAAAGATTATCGGATTGGAGGCGCAGGTAATGTTGCTCTAAATTTACAATCTCTGGGTGCCAAAGCATTTGTACTTTCTGTTACAGGACAAGATGAAGACGCAGATAAATTAAATGGGCTTTTTACAGAACATAACATAGCCGCACAATATTTATTAAAAAGTACCCATCGTATAACAACAAATAAAACCCGTGTAATTAGTCGTAACCAACACATGATGCGGCTGGATGCAGAAGAGACGGATGACCTGCAAGCTGAAGATGAGGAAAGATTAATTGAATTGTTTCAGGAATTTTTGGTTAAAGAAAAGCCGGATTTAGTGATACTTCAGGATTATAACAAAGGAGTATTAACCAAATCAGCAATTCAAAACATACTATCGCAATGCAGAAAAAGCAGGGTGTTAACCGCAGTAGATCCGAAGCGGAAAAATTTTTTTGAATATAAGGACGTGAATCTTTTTAAGCCAAACCTTAAGGAGGTAAAAGAAGCACTCAACCTGTTATTTACAAATATTCATTTGCCATTGCTTCAACACATTCATGCAGAATTGCAACAACTGCTGCATCATCAAGCCTCATTCATCACTTTGTCAGATAAGGGAGTTTTTTATCAACAGGAAAACAAATCATCTATAATACCTTCTCATCTTCGGAATATTGCAGATGTTTCGGGAGCAGGTGATACTGTTATTGCAGTAGGGGCTTTGGTGTATGCAGCTACTGGAAATGTACATTTAATGGCAGAGGTTGCTAATATTGCAGGCGGTCTTGTTTGTGAGGAAGTAGGGACTGTTGCAGTTGACAGACAAAAGTTGCTGCACGAGTGTGAATTGCTGCTTTGCTGAACAGATAAATTTTTTTAGAGATTATGGCACAATATACTATAGCAATACATGGGGGAGCGGGTACTATATTAAAGGAGGATATGACGCCGGAATTAGAAGAGGCCTATATGGAGGGGTTGCAGGATGCACTCTCTGCAGGCTATGCCGTTCTGGAAGAAGGCGGTACCGCTGTAAATGCTGTGAAGGCTGCTGTAGTGGTTTTGGAAGATAACGTTCTTTTTAATGCAGGTTGTGGTTCTGTATTTACAAAAAAGGGCGTGCAGGAAATGGATGCAGCTATTATGGATGGCGCTACATTGAATGCCGGGGCTGTGACCGGGGTCCGTAATGTTCGCAACCCTATTGAACTTGCTACCGAAGTATTGCGCCATAGCGATCATGTGTTTTTAAGCGGCAAAGGAGCAAATGATTTTGCCATAAAACAGGGAATTAAGTTAGAGCCGGACGAGTATTTTTTTTCCCAGTTCCGTTACCATCAGTGGAAAGGAATGAGAGATTCTGATAATTATTCGTTAGATCATACACATCAAAAAGTAGAAGAATTGTTGCGGGATAAAAAGTTTGGAACCGTGGGTGCTGTGGCATGCGATAAACATGGAAATATTGCCGCTGCTACAAGCACCGGTGGCATGACGAATAAAAAATATGGCCGCATTGGGGATAGTCCTTTAATCGGCGCAGGCACTTATGCTAAGAACCAAACATGCGCCATTAGTTGCACAGGTCATGGAGAAATGTTTATTCGTGCTGTAGCAGCACATGATGTTAGCTGCCTCATGGAATACAAAGGCATGAGTTTACAAACTGCTGTTAGTGTTGTAGTAAATGATAAATTACTGAAGATGGATGGGGAAGGAGGTATGATTGGAGTAGATGCTCAAGGCAACGCTGTAATGATCTTTAATAGTGCAGGCATGTATCGTGGGGTGAAAAGCAGCGGCGGAATGCATGACCTGGCCATCTATAAATAAGACTGTATCAAATTAATTCCCTCTTGGTTCATTAGCGTTTCTTATTTTTCCTATTGTAATGGTTGTGTTACATTGATGGATATTTTTTTAAAACCTGCACTTTGCAACAAACTTTCAATTATTGCTTTTGATTTTTCTTCAGCTTTAAATAATATATCCTGCTCCAGTGCATGTTGCAAAAGTTTATCCTTTGCTTCCATTTTTATCTGAGCAATTTCTTCCGGAGTCCAATTTCCTTTTTCTGTAAATGTTTCTGTACCGGATGGACTAATAATCACATCCAGTATTTCTGTTTTTGGTAATTGAATGGAAATAGAATCGCCAAAAACCTGTACGTCATCTGGCGATAGTTTTTGCAAATTAATTCCGGCAGTCACCTTTCCTTTTATGATTAAAACAATACGCGGAACATTTAATAATTGTGGAAGTGCGGGGTTTCGCTTAAGAAGCCTGGCTGCAATGCCAAGCTTAGGGTATTTCACAGAGTCCATAACTACCTCACTATAGCTTTCTATTGTCATCAGTTGGGCTATTGTGTTTATCTCTTCTACAATAGTTGCAGTGGTCTGTATTTTTACGGGTTCCCGGGAAAACAAACCAACTAAAGAAGGCAACTTATATTTTCCCAAAAGAAAGATGGCAGACACAATCAATACCATGATTGATATGGCAGTAAGTAAATATTTTGTATTGGGATCTCTCACTTATTCTTGAAATTTACTTCTACTTCTTCAAAACCTGTATTCTTAAAAAAAGAACGAACGAAGGAAGCTGCATTTTCTTTTGCAGTAGTTAAAATGCCCAGGCTATCCGCCTGTTTCCTTATCTGGCTTTCTGCCTGTGCAAGCAGCGCATCACGATCTGCATTAGTAAAATTATCCCGCATAAGAGTTACTTCAACATATTCTACACTAATATCCTCCGGGGAGATGCTTAGACTTAAAATCTGAGGCTGTGGCAGCAAAACAAACAGCTTTTTCCTTTTCTCTTTTATATCACCTTTTTTCAATTTTGTAAAATCAATCCCGGCTTTGAGAGTTGCCTTACAGGAAATAAGAATTTTGCGATCTCCCAACTTATACCACGCTTTATTATCATCTGCTTTTACCACTTTTGTAACAATATATTCTGCCGTTGCCAGTTGCTGTATCTCTTTTAAGGCATTTACGTAAGTTGCCTCCTTCTTTTGATTACAGGCAAACAGCAATAGTAACATAGCTATACGCAACAGCTTTTTATTCATAATTTGCAAATTACTATTTTCCCGGAGCCTCAAAATAAAGGGCTGGACTATTTTACATGTTCAAATACGCAATTATAGTAGCAGGTGGTACAGGAACAAGAATGGGTAATTCTGTACCAAAACAATTTCTCACGCTAAAAGGTAAACCTGTACTTTACTACACACTAAAGGCTTTTTTTAACGCATGTAATGATCTGCAGGTAATATTGGTACTGCCAAAAGAATTTTTAAAGGCGGGGCAAGAAATTATTACTGCCTACTTCAACACCGAAAAAATACAGTTTACAATTGGCGGAGAAACACGTTTTCATTCGGTGAAGAACGGTTTACAATTTGTAAAAGAGGAATCCATTGTGTTTGTACATGATGCAGCCCGCTGCCTGCCAACTTCTGAACTAATTAATCGTTGTTATGAGACTGCTTTGGAAAAGGGAAGTGCTATACCGGTTGTTACTGCAAAAGATAGTGTACGATTGTTAATGGGAAAAGGTACTGATAGTGAGCCGCTGGATCGCAACAAAGTATTGCTGGTGCAAACACCACAGTGTTTTCGCAGCGGGATATTGCTACTTGCTTTTGAGGTAGATTACAAAGAGCATTTCACAGATGAAGCCACCGTTGTAGAAGCATCCGGAGTAAAAGTTTCTTTGGTAGATGGAGAGGAGAATAATATAAAAATTACTAAGCCTTCAGACTTAGCTATTGCAGAAAGATTACTGGAGAAGTGATCTCGATTGAACATTCTAATTATTTCTATTTTACCCAACTGATCAACCAGGGCAAACGGTTATATTTTATAGAAGTATATTTTTCATTTGTAGAACCAAAGTTTCTAAAGAAAAAAGCAATTCCAGGCACATCACTTCCTTCAAAGTCTAACAATAGGTTTTGTCCTGCATAGTCCTTAATAAATGCATCAATCAGCAGTGTTGATGCCGATATTTTCCGCCCTTCCGGATGATTTCCTGCAAGTACATAATATGCGCGGTAGTGGGAAAAGAAAAATACACATGAGGCAAGTAATTTGCCTGATAAATAAAAACCGTAACTAACCGCTTTCTTTTGTTGTTTTAGATAAGGGTATAATTTGTTTAAAGATGCAAATTCATTCTTGCTTGCATTTAGGGTTTGCTGTTGTTGCGCCAATGAGATTACTTCGTCTATCGCTACATCTTTTTGTATAGCATCTGCATAATTCCTCATTTTTTTCATTACTGACTATAGATTTTGCCTGTAGTTTTTGCAAATAAATTCATAACCCTTAGAAAGGTCTAATACATAATTGCTCCGCTGAATTAATTCAAAGTTGGATAATGTAAATACATTCTTGTAATTGAGCGGGAAATCCCAGTATCTGAATTTAGCGGGAATGTTGTTTAAAAAGTTTTCTAATAATTCCGAAGTGACCTTTCTCCCAAACAAACCTAATTGTGCTGTTAAGAAAGGGTAGTACAAATAAAAAAATCCATACTTCTTGCGCCAGGGCAGGGGCATTACAGCTTCGTAATTATTTAACACCAAAGCATCCCAATTAGTGCACATTGCATCCAGGTAAAAAGAGTAACCATAGATCAATCCATTTTCTGACTTGTCAATACATTCATCCCATAATTTCTTATTTATTTCTGCGTTTCGCAGGTAATGTATAGATAAACCTGCCTCCATTCCTATAAATGGAGTTGTTTAGTAATACGACTGATTGGCTTATTCAGGTCAATGCTAAACGATATAGTTCTTATAAGCCTGTTTTTTTCAAAGGTGGATTTATAGTAATCACCATACACTTTACTGTAAATAACAGGGATATACACGTTTACCGCTTCGTCTAACAGTGGAATATGAAAACCTGCATCAAATAAAAGTCGGTCGTTTTCTGCATTTTGTTTCCATGCCTCAGCGTAGGTGCCAACATCTACAAAAAGGCGTAGGGGTATTTTGAAAGGTAAAAGAGATAATGGATTTATTTTTCCAGGAATGGTAGTATTAAAATTAGCAGCCATCAACCAATTATCTGTTTTTCCAATTTCACTGGCGAGCAGATCTGTCCGTACTTTGAATGCTCCATCGCGAATCATTATTTGCTGACTAACAAAATCTTCAAATTTATTTCTTCCAATAAAATAATTACTGTACGTGTAATCTTCATAACCACTCACACCAGTCATGTTCAATTGGTAACGCTGCAACTCAAATTGCCTGGCAGATGTTTTGCCGTTAGTATAAATAAATTTCCCACCGAAAAGCCGGACATTTAAACCACCGCCTCTTGCATAATTAAAGAAATACTCAGCCGTAAAAGTTGGACGAACAAAATTCTTTTCTTGTTCTACCTGTAATTGAAAGCCGAATGGGTAAAGTGCCCTGTTGTTCTCATACATCAACTGCAATTGATGTATGGTGGACCGCTGTTGCGGAGTAGTTACGACCTGCAATATAGAAGTATCAACACCTGAAATAATTGTATCAAAAGAAAATTGAAAGCTTTCTTCTTTTAACAAAAACGTTTTCCACTGCAATGTCTTTTTTACGGTGCTGCGGGGCTGGCTTTCTTTAAAAACCAATTTTACCCCTGGTACTACTTTTTGAAATTTGGTTATTGTTTTATGGCCTGCTTCGTCAACATATTCATTCATGGAAAAGGTAGATCCGTTGACAAAGAATTTTGCAGTGCGGAACAAGTGTTCCGGATAAAATGTGTAAGATAGTTTTCCTAACCCTGTAAAGCTTTTTGAACCTGCTGCATATAACGGTGCCAGTAAAAATTGCAACTTGTTGGGCGGCAGCTTGTAATTAGTAATTAGCGGGCCGAACATTACTTTATCATAGGTGTTAAAGCCTGCTACAGGACTAAAAAGAATTAAATTTTTAGATGGGTCTTGAATATTACCTGTGATGCTGCTAAATTTTAAAGGAGTAGCAAATTTGATTGCTGATTTTTGTTCTTCTTTTAACAAGCCTTTGTTTTGTAATAATTGAAATGCGGAAGACAAGTCTTTTTCTGAAACTTTTTCTATAACTTCTTTGAAATTTAGCGGGTAAGGATGTTTAAACTTCCATAGGCTGTAATACGTCTGCATAGCCTCGTCAAACACCTCCGTTCCTAATTGTTTTTGGAGTAAGGAAAGCCATTGTGCCGTTTTGTAATAAGCAACGAGACTATAGTTTATATCTGTAAATTCTTCTGAAGGCGTGGCAATTGCCTGATCTGTTTTTTGTAATGCATGTGTTTCTAATAATAGCCGCTGGAGTTCATTATAACCCACTGAACTCTTGCCAATATTTAAAGTGCCTTCCTTGCGGTACTTCCATTGATGATACCGGATATCATAATAGGAATTTAACCCTTCATCCATCCACGGGTATTCTCTTTCATTAGTTGCAATAGCTGCGTAAAACCAGTTGTGTCCTATCTCGTGTGCAA
>JBHENB010000021.1:0-40174 GCA_046262255.1 Chitinophagaceae bacterium | reverse complement strand
TTATAATACAGGCAAGAATCCGAGGCACTACCAGGTACTGCATTGGGTTCGCACCTGAAACTTCCATAGCATCTATTTGTTCACTCACTTTCATGCTACCCAGTTCTGCTCCTATACTGGAAGATATTTTTCCGGCACATATTAAAGCAATTATAACAGGGCCTATCTCTCTAATTACTGATATAGCAACCATACTGGGTACAAAACTTTCTGCTCCAAAAGATTTTAAGGTCGGTTCAGATTGCAGAGTCATGACAAAGCCAAGAATAAAACCAGTAATACCCACTAATGAAAATGATTTGTAGCCTATTATAAAACATTGGCGAATAAATTCATTCCCTTCAAAACCACGGCGGAAGATGTTTTTAACAAACCCTCCTATAAAACCAACCTGGTTACCGATTTCTTCAAATGTCTTATTTACTTTACCTGACATAACTATTTTTCTTTTTAATTAAGATTAATTACTTAGCTCACTTACAACTTTGATGCATCCTTAATACAACCATCCGGTATCATTTGCATCCGGTATCATTTAATTCGTCTATTTGCAATATTGATTGCGAATATTGTGGGTCGGAATTTATCAGTAATGGCAGGAATTAAAATACTTTGAGTTTACTGGAATTAATCTATATAAAGGTCGGCTTATTTGAATGATTATTCTTACACAATTGCTTCAAAACGTTGTAGAATTCACAGGTTTCAGCATTCTTTGAACCTTTTAACTTTTAATTGCATAAGACGGAGAATGGATATTGCAACATGGGTAATTGTGCCGTCCCTTCGGTCCAGTATAAAAAAAATAATGGTCAGCGTTTGGATTCAAAAATTCCTGAATTTTTTTGCTTCAACCACTTGCAAAATTTTTTACTGCTTTTGTACAATCATTTTATCTTCGTCTCTTAATGAGCATTTTATTAAGGCAAGTACAAATTGTTGATCCCTCCTCGCCTTTTCATTTACAACAAAAAGACGTTTTAATAAAAAATGGTGAAATAGTTGCGATACAGAACAGTATTGAAACACCGCCAGATGAAGATATTGTCATAGAAAACCTTTGCATTTGTCCGGGCTGGGTAGATATTTTTTCCCATTTCTGCGACCCCGGTTTTGAAAATAAAGAAACTTTAGAAACAGGTGCATTAGCAGCAGTGTCGGGTGGATATACAGATGTGTTTGTTCTGCCGAATACATTTCCTGCCCTACATTCAAAATCGGCTATTGAATATATTGTGCAAAAGGGAAAGCAACTGCCTGTGAATGTTTATCCAATTGCAGCAGTCACTAAAAATACAGAAGGCAAAGAGCTTGCAGAAATGTATGATATGCATGCAAGCGGTGCTGCCGCCTTTAGCGATGGCATTAACTGCATTCAGTCAGCAGGCATTTTGCTCAAAGCTTTTCAATATATTAAGGCTATTAATAAAACCCTTATTCAACTACCAGATGATAATGCTATCAACGCAAACGGCTTAATGAATGAAGGCATTTTTTCTACGCAACTTGGATTACCCGGAAAACCCGCCATTGGAGAAGAGTTAATAATTGCAAGAGATCTTGAATTGGTAAAATATACAAATTCACAAATTCATTTTACAGGTATTTCCACAAAAAAGGCTGTGGAACTTATACGGCAGGCAAAAACAGAAGGCTTGCCTGTTACTTGTTCCGTAACTCCTTATCATTTATTTTTTTCCGACGCAGACCTGGTTACATACAATGCCAATTTAAAAGTAAATCCGCCATTGCGCACTGCAGAAGACAGAGAAGCCCTGCGTTCTGCTGTAACAGACGGAACTGTTGATTGTATTTCTTCCCATCATATTCCCCAGGATATGGATAGTAAAATGGTGGAGTTTGAATATGCAAAAGATGGCATGATAGGATTACAAACCGCCTTTGCAGCAGTACGGAGTTGTATTCCGGAGCTTTCTTTAGAACGCATTACAGAAGTATTCAGCACTAACGCGAGAAAAATTTTTAATTTACCGGGTATTTCTATCAGGGAAAAAAACAAAGTGAACTTAACCTTATTTGATAAAAACCAAAACTGGGTTTTAACCGCAACAGATATAGCCTCAAAATCAAAAAATTCTCCCTTCATTGGTAGAACACTAACAGGCCGGGCAATAGGAATAATTAATAAAGACAAACTATTTTTGTCCAAAGGACTCCGCAGGGAGAATCAATAAACATTAAATGGAACAAAAACAATCTATAAATCATAAAATCGCAGGATTAATCATAGCTGGTGCTGTAATTGTTCTCTCTATAGCCGGCACACTCATTAGTGGCGGAGCCGGGAATACCACAAGCGGATGGCTTACTTACCTGATCATTATTGCCGGCCTTATCGTTTTCATCAATCTATACGGTAAATCAAAAGATAATTTTGTAACCTTCGGAGACCTGTTTTCATACGGCTTTAAAGCAACAGCTGTTTATACTGTAATCTTTGTAGTATTCCTGGTTCTTTTTAATCTATTATTTCCCGAGTTTAAGGAAAAAGCCCTGGAAGCAGCCCGTGTTCAGATGGAAAATCAAGACAGATTATCGGATGAGCAGATTGACCAGGCACTGGAAATGACACAAAAATATTTCTGGGTTTTTGCCATTGGCGGCACTGCAATAGGGTTTGTAATAATTGGGGCTATAGGTTCTTTGATTGGTGCTGCTGTTACCAAAAAACGCCCGGTTAATCCACTAGATCAATTAAGTGAATAATGGATGTTTCGATAGTAATTCCGCTGCTGAATGAGGAAGAATCACTACCTGAATTATGCGAATGGATTAAAAGGGTTTGTGAACAACAAAATTATACATACGAAATTATAATGGTAGATGATGGAAGTACGGATAATTCCTGGAATGTTATTGAACAATTACGCAAAACAAATACAAACATCAAGGGAATAAAATTTCAGCGCAATTATGGTAAATCTGCTGCATTGAACGAAGCATTTAGAGCTGTGAATGGAGATGTGGTAATAACTATGGATGCAGATCTGCAGGATAGCCCGGATGAAATACCCGAACTAAGAAGATTGCTATTGGAAGGTGGCTACGATATTGTAAGCGGGTGGAAAAAGGTCCGGTACGACAATATGCTTACAAAAAACGTCCCCTCTAAGTTTTTTAACACTGTAACCAGGAAAGTTTCCAGAATTAAACTGCACGATTTTAATTGTGGATTGAAAGCCTACAGAAAAAAGGTAGTAAAAAGTATTGAAGTTTATGGTGAAATGCACCGGTACATGCCGGTGTTAGCTAAATGGGCAGGATTCAGAAAAATTACAGAAAAACCTGTAGAGCACCGCCCGAGGAAATATGGAATTTCAAAATTTGGGTGGAGCCGGTTTATAAATGGTTTTCTTGACTTAATATCCATCACTTTTATCGGTAAATTTTCTAAAAGGCCAATGCAGTTTTTTGGCTTATGGGGTACTATTTTCTTTTTAGTGGGGTTAGCAATTGCATTATATCTTATCTTTTTAAAATACATTAATACTTCTGTTGCATTAACTAACCGCCCCGGATTTTTTCTGGCTCTTACATCTATTATTATTGGAATGCAATTATTTTTAGCGGGCTATATCTCCGAACTAATTGCACGAAATGCACCGGGCCGCAATTCGTATTTGATAGAAAGTAAAGTAGGGTTATAATGCAAAGCCTTTTAATCATAGGCCCTGCACATCCTTTGCGTGGTGGTCTGGCTACATTCAATCAACGGCTCGCTCAGGAATTTGAAAACGAAGGTTTTAATTGTTCAATTGTCTCTTTTTCGCTGCAATATCCATCTATTCTTTTCCCAGGTAAAACTCAATATTCTGATGAACCGGCACCACAAAATTTGAAAATTCATTCCATAATTAACTCAGTTAACCCAGCTAACTGGATAAAGATTGGCAATCTGCTCTGCAAGTGGAAACCAGATGTTATTGTTGTTCGTTTTTGGATACCATTTATAGCACCTGCCCTGGGAACTATTTTAAGAAGAATAAGGCGCAATAAGCATACTAAGATCATATGCATCGCAGACAACATCATTCCGCACGAGCATAGGTTAGCCGACAGAAATTTTACCCGCTACTTTTTGAAAGCTTGTGATGCATATATCACAATGAGCGAAAAAGTATTAAAAGATCTGCGCAAGTTTATCCCAGAGGACTCCTTTGGAGAAACACAAAGACCTGCACTATTAGTACAACACCCTTTATATGACAACTTTGGTGAAAAAGTGCCGCAGGAAGAAGCAAGAAGCTATCTGAAATTGAATCCAACAGATAAAATTGTTTTGTTCTTCGGGTTCATCCGCAAATACAAAGGGCTTGATTTGCTGCTGAGAGCTATGTCAGACCAAAAAATAAAAAAAGAAAATATTAAGCTGCTTATTGCAGGAGAGTTTTATGAAGATGAAAAAAAGTACTTACAAATAATAAAAGAAAACAGATTGCAGGATTGTGTTATTCTTCAAAATTATTTCATTGCAGATCATGAAGTGAAATATTATTTATGTGCTTCTGATGCTGTTATACAACCCTACCGTAATGCAACCCAAAGCGGCGTTACTCCGCTTGCATATCATTTCGAAATACCAATGATTGTAACCAATGTTGGAGGCTTACCAGCCTTGGTTCCACATGAAAAAGCAGGCCTGGTTTGTGCTCCCACGGCAACATCAATTGCCGAAGCTATTCTGCACTTCTATCAATTAGGCAAAAATTATTTTATTCCGCATCTTCGTGTGGAAAAACAAAAATATTCCTGGGCAACTATGACTGATGCCATTTTAAAACTTGCTGAAGGAATTAAAAAATAATTAAAGCTCAAATGAAGATTTTTCGGTTGAATAATATTTGAATTACTATCTACCTGCTTACCCAGGCCGAAAGAATCACCATTACGCAACAAAACCACACATGATTTACAGAAGTAAAGCTCCGTTACGTATAGGTCTTGCCGGTGGTGGAACAGATGTTAGTCCCTATAGCGATTTATACGGAGGTGCTATATTAAATGCAACTATTTCATTATATGCGCAGGCAACCATAGAGCCGCTTGAAGAAAACAAGATTGTATTGCAGGCAAATGACAGAAACGAGGCACAGGAATTTGAATTAAATAGCTTGTTGCCAATTAATGGTGAGTTAGATTTATTAAAAGGTGTATTTAATTCTATTCAAAAAGATTATGGGAATTTCAAAACCGGTCTGCGTCTATCTACTTTTGTTGATGCTCCCGCTGGCTCGGGGTTAGGCACATCGTCCACATTAGCAGTTGCCATTATTGGTGTATTTACAGAGATGTTGCGTTTACCACTTGGAGAATATGATATTGCACATTATGCATATGAAATTGAGCGCAACCAGCTAAATTTTGCCGGAGGAAGACAAGATCAGTATGCTGCTACTTTTGGTGGTGTGAATTTTATGGAGTTTTATGCTGATGATAAGGTAATTGTAAACCCATTGCGGATAAAGGAGCAACATCTTTTTGAACTGGAAAATAACCTTGTGCTTTATTATACATCCACAAGCCGGGAATCGGCACGTATAATTAAACAACAATCCCAAAATGTTGTTTCAAAAAAAGAAAATTCAATAGAAGCTATGCATCAGCTAAAACTACAGGCTCAAATGATGAAAGAGGCCTTGCTTCGCGGAAGATTAAATGAGTTTGGAGAAATTCTGGATTTTGGCCACCAGCAAAAAAAGAAAATGGCTGAAGGAATTTCTAATCCCTTAATGGAAAAAATTTACGAAACAGCCAAACAAGCAGGAGCTACAGGCGGAAAGATTTCAGGTGCCGGTGGAGGCGGTTTTATGATCTTCTATTGCCCATGTAACACAAAATACAATGTCATTAAGCAACTGGAACGGTTTGGGGGTCAAAATAGAAATTACCAGTTTGTGCAGCATGGTTTAAAAACCTGGACAATTTAACTAATACTTCATTCCTCGTGTTACCTATTTTTATGCATTAACTTACCAACAGATGAAAAGCATAAAAGATATTATTGAAGATTCTATAAGTGTAAAACAGCAGGTTTTACAGAATGATGAGATGTTGCAAAAAATTGAAACGGTTGTAGAAGTAATAGTAAATGCTTTACATAAAGGAAATAGAATTTATTTCTGCGGTAATGGAGGCAGCGCAGCAGATGCGCAACATTTAGCTGCCGAATTTTCAGGAAGGTTCTATACAGATCGAAAGGCTTTGCCGGCTGAAGCATTGCATTGCAATACCTCTTACTTAACAGCAGTTGCAAACGATTATGGTTATGATTTAGTTTATTCGCGACTAATGGAAGGCATAAGCCAGGCAGGCGATGTACTGATAGGACTCTCCACGTCCGGAAATTCAGCCAATATTGTAAAAGCATTTGAAACAGGCAGGTCAAAACAGGTGACCACAGTTGGTTTTACAGGATGGAGTGGTGGTATTTTGAAAACCGTTAGCGACTATTTAATTAATGTTCCTTCCACAGATACACCCCGTATCCAGGAGGCTCATATCATGATTGGGCATATCATCTGCGAGCTTGTTGAAGAGAAGTTTTTTACCAGCAGCTCCTAAAGGGAATCTTGTGATGCAGATATCGGAAGCAATAATATTAGCTGGTGGCCTGGGAAGCAGACTGCACAGTGTAGTGAATGATGTACCTAAAAGCATGGCTTCTGTTGCAGGACGCTCCTTTATTAGTTATGTAATTGATTACCTGCAAACACAAGGTATACAAAAGTTTATTTTTTCATTGGGATACAAAAGTGGGGTAATTGATAAATACTTATCTGACAATTATTCAACATTAAACTATAGTTGTGTAATTGAAGACGAGCCATTAGGGACTGGCGGTGCTGTTTTACTTGCGTGTAAAAATGCAAGTACAAAAAATATATTAGTAACAAATGGCGATACTTTATTTAAAATTGATTTAGCAAACTTAGAATCTGCTCATGAATCTAATGATGCACATTGCACTCTGGCATTAAAGCCAATGGAAAACTTTGACAGGTATGGTGCGGTTAAGCTGGATGCAAAAGGTAGAATATCCTCTTTCAAAGAGAAACAGTTCTATAAAAGTGGACTGGTAAATGGTGGAGTTTACATTCTAAACCGGGATGAATTTCTTCAACATGATTTCCACCCGAAATTTTCATTTGAAAAAGACTATTTGGAAAAGTACTATACATCAGGAAGAATATTTGGTTACGTTCAGGATGTATATTTTATTGACATTGGAGTTCCGGAAGATTATCAAAAAGCGCAACAGGAGTTGAAACAACTTACTTTAGACCTTAATAAAACAGACACTTCATGGACACTTTTTTTGGACAGAGACGGTGTTATTAATGAGGAACGGGTTGGCCAATATGTTTTAAACTGGCAGCAATTTATATTTAACTCTGGAGTTTTAGAGGCCTTTAAAATTTTTAGTGAGAAGTTTGGTCGCCTCATAATAGTAAGTAATCAGCGTGGTGTTGGGAAAGCATTAATGAGTGAAGGAGATCTGAAGAATATTCATGACGAAATGCAAAGGGAAATTGAAGCGATTGGCGGACGAATAGACAAAATATATTTCTGTACCGAGGTGAACGAACAATGCTACTTACGTAAGCCAAACCCCGGAATGGCATTTGAAGCTAAAAGAGATTTTCCGGATATTGATTTCACTAAATCTATAATGGTGGGGAACAAGCCGGGGGATATGAGGTTTGGACGTTCTGCAGGTATGTTCACTGTTTTTTTAACAACCACAAATGCGGATCAGCTGTTTCCTCACCTGGATATTGACCTCCGATTTTCTTCTTTAGCAGAGTTTGCAAAGGCCCTGAAATCTTAGGAAAACTTTTAATTTTTTTAGCCGTTCTTGCACCTTATCATTAACCTTGTTGTGAAAAAGCCGCTTCTTTTATTTTGTTCTGCATTGTTGTTATTTTCTACTTTACAGGCACAAAAAATTGCACCTGCTGATCTTAAAAAACTTCGCAAAAGTGAAGATTCTTTGAAAGCGCTTTCCAGGAAGTTAATTGTAGATAGCCTGACTGCAAGCCGCATGCGTTCCGATAGCTTGTTTATTCGAACGCTGGTAAGAACTCTTCAGATAAAAAATTCATTTTATTATCCTTTTGATTCAATACGAGGAATCGCAAAAGTATATGCTCCTGACAGCACTTTCCGCATTTTTAGCTGGACTCTTTCTTTTGATGATTATTACTCACGCCAAAGGGCAGCCATTCAATTTAAAACACCTGATGGTTCTTTAAAACTAATTCCACTGAGAGATTATTCAGAGTTTACCAGAAAGCCCCTGGATTCAGTAAGAACAAAAGATAATTGGATAGGTGCAGTTTATTATAATATTATCAAAACACAATATAACGGCAAAAAATACTATACCCTGTTCGGATTTGATAATCACAGTGTAAGAAGCACTAGAAAATGGATTGAGGTGCTAACATTCAATGAAAGAAACCAACCCGTTTTTGGAGGTCCATTTTTTACATTTGAAAAGGACAGTGTTAAGCGTCCAACGCAATACCGTTATTATATTGAGTACAAAAAAGAAGCAAGTACTCTTGTAAATTTTATTCCAGACGAAAATATGATTTTGGTTGACCACTTATATTCTGAAACAGACGAGCCGGATAAGCCATACACCTATATTCCTGATGGAGATTATGAAGGATTCAAATGGCAAAATGGGAAGTGGGTGCACATAAATAAAGTATTCAACTTTAAATTAAAAGATGGCGAGTTCCCCATGCCGGATCCTCTTCGTGATGATAGTGGAAAAAATAATGAGGAAAAGTTAAAAAAGCAGTCGGAAAGAAATATAGAGGTAAAGAAGAAGAAGAAGAACCAGTGACTAGTTCCTTATTCCCCGGTTTCAAAAAATTCCTTGAACGGTTTTTAAAAACCACAAAGTTCAACTCCCTCAGGCTTTTACTATTAAAGGTTTTGTATGCCCGAAAAAGCATGCAGTTCAAAGGCCTTGTCTCCCTCTATAATAACCGGTTTTATATTTTTCATATTGATAATTATTTTATCCCTACGGAACTGCCTTACTGGAACGTTGTGCTGTCGCAGTATGAAATTTATTGCAAACAGTTAAGTTTAGCATTTTGTAATCTAACCGAAGGCGACACGGTGATTGACATTGGCGCCGGGTTGGGCGAAGAAGTGGTTGTATATGCAAACAAGGTGGGCAATAAAGGAAAGGTTATTTGTCTTGAACCGCATCCGGAGGTTTTTACCGTATTGCTGAAAGTGGTGGAACTAAATGATTTTAAAAATACAACAGTATATAATTTCGCTTTATATCACTCCAATACGACCATTTCATTAACAGATGACAGTGAATCATACGATGCTACTTTTTTTGATGAAAGTAACAATACAAAGGATTTTTTAGTAAAAGCTATGCGTTTTGATACATTCATGAAAGATCTCTCGTCTCCTGTTATAAAATTGCTGAAAGTAAATATTGAAGGTGCCGAACGTTTTCTGTTGAACAACGATTATTTGCCACTTTTTCGACGCATACAGCACATGGCCATTGCCTGCCACGATTTCAGGTATAACAAAGAAGGCAATGCATTTTTCAAAACAAAACAAATGGTGATGGATTTTTTTATAAAGCAGGGGTTTTCTGTAAAAACACAAAACACAGGGCAGGATTTTGTGGATGACTGGGTATATGTAGATAATCCACAAGGAAAATCATAAAGTGCAACTGTTTTATCTAATGACTAAATTGATTGTCATAAAGACTTTTGATGAAGAAAAAAGCAGATTTACTCATCTAATTTCAGCACAGCAAGAAAAGCCTCCTGCGGCACTTCTACGTTTCCTATTTGCCTCATTCGCTTCTTACCTTCTTTCTGCTTTTCCAACAATTTTCTTTTACGGCTGATGTCCCCGCCATAGCACTTTGCAGTTACATCTTTTCGCATTGCAGAAATTGTTTCACGTGCAATAACTTTTGCTCCAATGGCAGCCTGAATAGCAATTTGGAATTGCTGCCGGGGAACCAACTCCTTAAGTTTTTCGCAAAGCCTCCTTCCAAATTCCTGTGCACGAATACGATGGATCAATGCACTCAATGCATCTACTTTATCCCCATTCAACAAAATATCCATTTTTATAATGTCACTCTCTCTGTAGCCGATAGGATGATAATCAAAAGATGCATAACCGCGGGTCTGACTTTTTAATTTGTCGTAAAAGTCAAATACTATTTCAGTAAGTGGCATTTCAAAAATCAATTCTACACGTGTTGGCGTTAAGTAGTTTTGATTTATTAATACACCTCTTTTGCCTAAACATAACGTCATAATATTTCCAATATATTCCGGCTTTGTAATAATCTGGGCTTTGATAAATGGCTCTTCAATTCTGTCTATTTTAACCGGATCCGGCATCTCAGCAGGGTTATTTACAATTACTTTTTCACCCTTAGTTGTATGAGCAATAAAACTTACATTTGGAACGGTGGTGATTACTGTTTGATTGAACTCTCTTTCTAAACGTTCCTGAATAATTTCCATATGCAGCATCCCGAGGAATCCGCATCGGAAGCCAAAGCCTAATGCCTGTGATGTTTCCAGTTCAAAAGTAAGAGAAGCATCATTCAATTGCAGTTTATCCATACAATCCCGCAGTTCTTCAAACTCATCTGTATTAATAGGAAAAATGCCTGCAAAAACCATTGCCTTTACTTCCTCAAAGCCTTGAATCATTTGTGGGTTCGGGTTAGATGCAACTGTGATGGTATCCCCCACCCTTACTTCCTTGGCATTCTTAATGCCGGTAATAATATATCCAACATCACCTGCTTTTACTTCTGCTTTTGGTTCAGGATGCAGTTTTAAAACCCCTATTTCATCCGCTTCATATTCCTGCCCGGTGGAAACAAATTTTACTCTATCGCTTTTCTTTAATGTTCCATGCAATATTCTGTAATACACAATAATTCCCCTGAAACTATTAAAAACACTGTCAAAAATCAATGCCTGTAGGGGAGCAACAACATTACCTTGCGGTGCCGGAATTCTTGTTATTATAGCCTCTAAAATACTCTCTACACCAACGCCTGTTTTAGCACTTGCCATTAATATATCATCTGGCTTGCAGCCAACTAATTCAATTATCTGGTCTTTCACTTCTTCAATCATTGCTCCATCCATATCAATTTTATTAATAACAGGAATTATCGCGAGATCATTTTCAATGGCAAGGTAGAGGTTAGATATTGTTTGCGCCTGTATGCCCTGTGTTGCATCTACTAAAAGCAATGCACCTTCACAAGCAGCTAATGCACGGCTTACTTCATAGCTAAAATCTACATGGCCCGGTGTATCAATTAAATTTAATATGTAATTCTGCCCTTTATCATTATAATTAATTTGAATTGCGTGGCTTTTGATAGTTATACCCTTCTCTCTTTCCAGTTCCATATCATCCAGCACCTGGTCCATCATATCTCTATCGCTGATTGTATTTGTTATTTGTAATAACCTATCCGCCAGGGTACTTTTTCCGTGGTCAATATGGGCAATAATGCAAAAATTACGAATGTTTTTCATCAAGTATTACCTTCAAAATAAGGCGCGGCAAAGGTAAAAGAAAACTAATTGGCAGAGGTAGGCTAAATGTGGTTGTTGCAATATTATTCCAATACGTTGTAGTTCGATACTGATAACTTTAGAATTACAAATGAAACAATTAATTAAGAAACTGCTGCTTCGTTCAGGTGTGTATGAATATTTCAAATACAGTAAAGTATTTTATATATATGAAAGAGTTTTTAAGCCACATGTAAGAAGACAATTTGAAAGGGAATATAACTTTTATAATTCCTTTTTAAAACCATGTGATTTGATATTTGATATAGGGGCTTACGATGGTCACAAAACAGATGTTTTTCTTCATTTCACTGAGAAAGTCGTCAGTTGCGAACCAGATCCCAAGAATTATAAAACTCTGCAAATAAGATTTCGCAATCATAAAAAGAGTGTTTTTCCTGAAAATGTAGCTTTAGGAGCGGAAGTGGGAATACAAAAGATGTTTATTCATCATCATGGATCTGCGTTCAATACATTGAATGAAAAGTTTAAATCGGTTCTTGAAGCGGATAACATGCAAAAATGGAATGAAAAAATTTACTTTCAGCAAAAGCATACTGTTAATGTTACCACTTTAAACGAACTAATTAAAAAATATGGAAGGCCTTACTTTATAAAAATTGATGTGGAAGGCTACGAAAGAGAAGTGCTGAAAGGTATCTCACATAAAATTCCGTTTATAAGTTTTGAATGCCTACTGCCGGATTTTGCAGAAGAATTAAGAGAAAGTATGAATCTGTTGTGGAAGCTTGACAGAGATGTACATTTCAATATCGCAGCTCATGAAGAGTTGCTATTGCCAGAGTTTATTTCCTTTGATGATATGAGGGAATATCTCGCAACTTTTAATGGCAACCATTTTGAGTTAATAATCAAAATGAATTCCAATGCTGATTAATTATGGTTAGTGAATGGAAAGTGCTTTGAGTGCATTTATCAAAGTTTCTCCTGTTGAAATTTTCTGCCCTAATTCCAGACAGCGTTCGTGCATAGCCTGGTATTCATCTTCATGCAGCTTGTTTATTTTATCAGCTATTTCGTACAAAGTGTTTACAGTGAATCCGATATTGTATTTTTTAATTAAAAGTGCACAGGCAGCATCTGTGTGAGCTATTACCGGCAGGCCTGCTACAAGATAGAGTGACAATTTGTGAGGGCTATTGTAACGAAGATAATTCCCATAAGCTCCATTAATATCTTCAATACTATCACCATCCCAAACTAAACCAAAAGAACCGTCAATGTGTTGCGGCAGATCATAGGCCTCGTAAATTCCTTTGAACACAGTATTGATTTTATTTTTTTCATTCTCCAGATAACCTTCTCCGTATAAATTAAAAAGAAGTCCTTCAACACTGCCAATCTTCCACAGATCATTAAGGAATTTACTTTTTTCCAAATTTCCTGCAAATACTATTGTTTTACTTTTAAGCTGCTTCTGAATTGGAGGGGGCGTTAAGAAAGGGAAAAATTCATGATTACTCACTTTAGCTCCAGGCATTTGTTTCATCAGCCAGTTTTTCATCATATCATTATGGGTAATGAAGTAATCTGCACTCCGGAAGAATAGTACTTCCGTTTCGAGCAACCTTTTATTATCGTCTCTTAATCCATCTATATCTGAAAGGATACATATTTTTTTTACAGACTTCCTAAACCTTAATAATCTAATCATAGTCCTGCTTAGTATAGCATATAAAGGCATTTGAAAAACGAGGAGAGAATTAGCGGGAGTTAGAAAAAATGTTTTAATGAGAAAACCGGCCCGAATAATCTTAGCTTTTATTGAAAAATCTTGCTGAAATGGAAGATAAATGGGCTTATATGCGTATTGCAAAAGTGTTTTTTCAATATCAACGTTACCAATACCGCCATGATAAACTTTTTCTTTAAGCAGATATTCGGCAATAAAAAATTTTTTAGTTTGTTTTTCCACGTTGTATAAATAATGGCTTAAATGCAAAGAATGTTTTTATAGCGTTCAGCAGGTTCACCATAGCTGTATTCTTCATAACAATTGAAAGAAAGAATACGTAAATAAATATGCAGCTTATAACGGATACCAGTATTTTAACCACTTCTCCATGGATTACCATATCTGTAAAAAAAATTACTGGAATAAATAAAAGCACCCCTGCCAATGCCTGAAGCAAAGTTCTTACATCAATTAAGATAAATCTTTTAGGGACAGCAGTTGCATAAGAAAAATTACAAGCTAAAACAACAGCCTCCGATATAATGATGGCATAACTTGCTCCCCTGTCTGCATATAAATAAGATAATCCTAATGTTGCTACAATAAAAGTTATGCTTCCTACGATAAAACTTTTCAAAACAAGCTTGTCAAGATTATAAGGCATTAGTAATTGTTTATGAATAAAAATGTTGAAGGATTTCAACAAGGGGTAAAGAGAAAGGATCTGGAGGTTGGTTGCCACCGGCAGAAAAGCATTACCAAAATAAACTGTTGTTAGTGTTTCTGATAATAAAAAAATGCCGGCCCCTAATGGCAATGTGGTTAACAATATAATCTGTGAAGAAGTAACAATAGCTTTTTGAAGGCTGGGTTCATCGTTGTCCTGTAGTAAGGTAACTGTTTTAGGATAGAACACAAGGAATGTATCTGTTATCACAGCACTTGATATCCGGACAATTTTTATTGCAAATGCATAATATGCAACTGCCGCAGCTGTGCTGACCAATCCTAAAAAAACATTATCCAGTAATATGGTGACTCCATATACCAAGCTTATTTGGTACATTATTATTAAGTATGGAATATGTTGTTTCCAATTAATATTCTTAAAACTGATTTTAACCTCCCGAAATAATTGAACACTATTCCATAAAATAGTTAAGATAGCTGAACCTGTAATAATGCCATAATAAATAAAATAATCTTCCGGGGCTTTAACAAGAATAAAAATAGAGATTAAACCTAAAACCCTGGTAAAAATGGAACGGGTGGCAATAAATTTAAACTTTTCTGTTCCCCAGAAGTACCATTCACAAGAAAAAAAATTCACCAGCAGAAATGAAAAAGAAAACAACAGCAGGCGATAATCCCCAATTTTCTGATAAACAAAATAAACCATTGGCAGGTAAGCCAAAAGAGCAATTGCAGAGGTAATGCAATGAAGGAAAAAAAGCTCCGATACAAGTTTGCTTAAAGCCTCAGGATCCTTCTTTTTTCTGGCTACCTCCCGAATGCCATACGCAACAATTCCAAACTCAGCAATAATAATAAAGTAATAGGTAAAAGAATCTATAAAACTTACTTTTCCAATTCCGGACGGGTCCAAAACACGTGAAATGTATGGTATGGAAAGGAGTGGAAAAAGAAGCTGACTAACGGAAAGTAAAAAATTATATGCAAGATTTGTTTTTAAACTCACCGCAGCATTATTGAGAAGCCCTATTACAGGATATTGTTACAAACATATATATTTAAAGCAATTTATCGGTTATTGAAAATAGGCATTTACGATACAGAACATTTTGAAACAACTTATGCTCTGATCAGAATATCAGATGTCCCTGAAAATTCAATTACATTGTTTTTAACTGCGCCAGTTGCTTCAATATTAAAAGAAATGCTTGGAAAAGATGCAGAAAGGTACACATGGATATTAAAAAAAGGCGGGAGTATTACATACCTGATTAAAATTTTTCAAGTCTGTATAAAGGATAAACTAGATATTCTTTTTTTGAATACGGTTTCTTACCATCATCTACTGGTTGCATTTCTTTGCTTTTTTCTAAAAAAAACAAAAACGATACTTACTGTGCATGATGCAAACAGTTTTTTTCACCCCAAGTTTTCTTTTCACTTTAGAAAAAGTATAAGATCCGCCGGTATTAAAATGTTAACGTGGGTAGTGCCAGCTTACACAACATTATTATCTACAACAAAGACACTTATCAAAGAAAAATATGGTATAAAAAAGCCTGTTTATTGTATTCCAGGAGGAATCTTTGAAAAGAATGCTACAAATACTAAAGAGCAGAATATTGATATTTTAAAGATTGTCATCCCAGGCTCTATTGATAAAAACCGCAGAGACTACGATCAATTGTTCCAATTAATTAAAGAATTAGAACCGAATAAAAAACGTATTCAGATGGTTCTATTGGGCACTACAATCGGAGATTACGGGAAGGAGGTGATTGAAAAATGCAAAAGAAACAGCTCCGAAAATATCAACATTGTATTTTATGAGACAAAGTTTATTGAACAGAATGAATTTGATAAACAAATGAATGACAGCCACTTTGTTTTAATTCCACTGGTGAAAGTTACCTTGGGAGAAAACGGCCGGTTAGAAGAATATGGGGTAACTAAAGCCGCAGGTGGTTTTTTTGATGCAATACGTTTCGGTAAGCCTATGCTAATACCGGATTACATCACAATACCGGAAGAGCTTAAAAAACAGGTTATTTCATACACCTCTATACATATGTTGTCGCAATTCATCTATAATATTTCAGCAGGCAGCATTTATTACAACGACATTTTGGATAAGTCCATTCAGAATTCCATGCCTTTTGAGGAAAATGCAGTGCGAACATCCTTGCGAAACGTAAAATTACTTAAGTAAATATTCTATTATGCATTATGTTTCTGGTCTATTAACCATGAAATAACCCAAGCGAAAATTCACTTTGAACTGCCCCATCTGAAAATGCTATGTAGCCCTTATTTGAATGAAGTCCTTGCGGTTAATGTAGTAAAGAAATAAAAAATAAAAAATAGGGAAGAAGCTTACCAGCTTAATGACCCAAATTCCTGAAATAATACCAAGTACGTATAACAGTAAAAGCAACACAATCCCGGCCATCAACTGAAAATCATCAATTGCACAAACTATTTTAAAATAATAGGTGTGAATGTGGTGAAATACTAACTCGAGGGGTTTTGTATGATGGTATCCATCGGTAATTACAATCTTAGGATTGTTAAAATTTACAGGAATTGTTATTTGATTATTTTTTTTTAGATCATAAATATTAGTTCCGTTGATTATGATACGAATCTTTAAAAAATTGAGTAGTATCTGGCTTCTCCTGGTAATTACAATTCGATATGTAGGGGTGATATTTATATCTTCAAAGCTTTGATTATATCCACAAAATCCTGTGCCACTAATGATGCGCCGCCTACTAAACCGCCGTCAACATCCGGGCAATTGAATAGTTCCGCTGCATTTGCCGCTTTTACACTCCCACCATACAAAATTGGTATTTCATTTGCCACCGCTGCTCCGTATTCATTACTTAACACCGAACGAATAAACTGATGCATCTCCTGTGCTTGTTCTGTAGATGCAGTTTTGCCTGTACCAATAGCCCATATTGGCTCGTAAGCTATAATGATCTTTTTTAGTTCTTCTTTACTTAGATGAAAAAGAGATTCCTGTAGTTGTGCCTGTACAAATTCATTTTGCGAATTTGCATCCCGAATGTGCAACGGCTCTCCGCAACAAAAAATAGGATGAATATCATGTTCCAAACAGATATTAACCTTCTCTGATATAATTGCATTTGATTCATGGAAATATTCTCTACGTTCACTATGTCCTATAATGCAGTATTTAACTTCCATGGAATGTAGCATTTCTGCTGACACCTCCCCCGTATAAGCTCCACCTTTTTTATGATGACAATTTTGAGCGGCTACTGCAAATCCCCGCATCAAAGCTGTTGCATCCTTTACTAATACTAAATAGGGAAACGGTACAGCAAAAACTACAAGATGCCCTGCTTCTGGTTGCAGGGGTGCCTGTAAAACTTCTCTCACCAAATTTTTTGCCTGCTGCATTGGTAGGTTCATTTTCCAGTTGGCTGCAGCAATTTGTTTTCTCATTAACTAATAGTTTTCAAAAATATAGTTCAAAATTGTTGCCTCAACATCAGTCAATTGCTGATTCTTAAGCCGCTTCCAATTATCAATATCAGCTAAAGCCTTTTCAAATTCATATCTCTTAATGCCTTCGCAACCCCAGGAGAAATTGGGAATGTATTTTGGCGTTAAGCCATTACCAAAAACATTGCAGCAAGTACCAATTACGGTGCCCGTATTAATAGATGTATTAATTGCTGTGCGGGAATAGTCGCCCATTAATACGCCGCATTTTAAGCCAACTTTCACCAACCCACCAGGTGTGTACACAGAAATGCCGGAAGCATTGTTTTTAATGTTTGAATTAGAAGTACCTGCCCCCAAATTGCACCACTCCCCTATTACGGAGTCCCCTATATATCCATCATGGGCTTTATTAGAGTACGCAAAAAAAACACTGTTTTTTACTTCGCCCCCAATTGTGCAATTTGGCCCAATAGTAGTTGCGCCATATACCCTTGAACCCATTTTTATTACGGCTCCTTCACATATAGCCACAGGCCCGCGGATCATGCTACCCTCCATTACCAATGCATTTTTGCCTATAAAAATGGGGCCATCTGTAGCATTTAAAATACAATGTTCTACTTGTGAGCCCTTTTCAATAAAAATATTACCCCTTTTGATTATTGTATTTGTTGCTGGTATTTTTTGCTGTTTCCGCAATCGAGCAAGCAACTGGAAGTCTTCTCCAATTGACCATTCATTTATTTTAATAATATCCCACGGAAAAAATATTTCTTTAATGTCTTCGTGCAGTTCAATAGCCTTTTGCACTTTTATCTTATGTTGATCCAACACTTGCTTTTGGGAAATGCAATACACTAGGTTTTCTTTTCCCGGAACCGAAAGAAATTCACCCGGACTGAGTTTTTTTATTTGCTTTACCAGTTTAGGCGTAGGTAATACATTCCCATGTATCAAATAGATGACATCTTTCCCTATACTTTCATCTATTATATAAGCCCTCTCCAAATCTTTATAGTCATCCTCCTGTTTATCAAAAGAAGGCCATCCTAAAAAGTGTTCCCATTTTTCTCTTATAGTTAATATGCCTGATCTAATATCCTGTATTTGCCGGGTAAGAGTAAAGGGAAAGAAATTTTCCGGATGGCAAAATGCTTCGGTGAATACTATTTTTTGCATAAGGCTCAAATATAAAAATAAAAATCCCGCCAGAAGCGGGACTTATAGTTATGCAAAACAAACGAAACTACTTTTTCTTTTCGTATTTTCTATTAAATTTATCTATACGTCCGGCAGTGTCTACCAATACATTTTTCCCGGTAAAGAAAGGGTGAGAAGTGTTGGAAATTTCCAGCTTCACTAAAGGATAATCTTTACCATCCTCCCACTTGACGGTTTCTTTTGTAGCAGCAGTGGAGCGGCTTAAAAAGCTATAACCATTACTCATATCTTTAAAAACAACGTAACGGTAATTTTCAGGATGAAGGCCTTTTTTCATTTTTATCTTTTAAACTCACTTAAATAGCTAAGAAGGCGCAAAATTATGCCTCAGGAAGCTTTTTTCCAAATCTATTGCTGAGGGGCTAATACTAATGCTTGGCTAATACTAATGCTTACAAGACAAAGTTTAAAGGTGGGGGTTATAAAAAGAGAAAAGCACCGGATGTTTTGATATACCTGCCGAAGCCTGTACACTTACTAACCCCAATGCTTTCCAGAAATTCGATTTGTCTTATAAGACTCTATCAATTTGTCTTTTTAGAATCCTCAGTAATCTTTTGACGGACTACTGATTCATTTCAAAAGACTCCTCGATTTTGTCTTAAATGACGCCTCGAAAATTCTAAAATGAAGATACGCACCTAATTAAACGCAATCCAAATTTTTTACGGCTTTAATATACACCTGTTGTTCACCAGGATATCCACATTAACTCCGCATGTTTTCGTACTGCAACGGCAAGCGCAGATCCGAGGCTTTGCAAAGCTGAATCACAGCTTGCAGGTCATCAAGTTTTTTTCCTGTAACTCTCACTACATCTTCCATTATTTGTGACTGCACTTTAAAGCCGGAATCCTTAATTAACTTGATTATCTTTTTTGCATCATCCTGCTTTAAACCATTTAGTACAAGTACTTCTTTTTTTACAATTTTTCCGCTTTGGTATGATTCATTAGAGAAGTCAAAAGCGTTAGGATCTATACCCTGTTTCATTGCACGGCCTATCAAAACATCGGTAACCTGGCGCATTTTCATTTCATCACCTGCTTCCAAAGAAATCCTGGCTTCTTTCTTATTCAGATCCATAGATACATGTGAGTCTTTGAAATCAAAACGATTGGTGATTTCTTTTTTTGTAACATTCAGTGCATTATCCAGTGCCTGCATGTCAACTTTACTTACAATATCAAAAGAAGGCATGATTATGATTAGTTTAGAATGCAGATTTACGATTTATTTAAATACAATGCACTCTCAGCTAAATAGCTGAAAAATGGAAGAAAGTACTTGCCTGCGGCAGGCAGGCAAGAGTGTCCTTCAACTAGTTCAGGGTAAACTTGCAATAAAAACTTAATCCTTCGACAAGCTCAGGACAGCAGCTGCCGCATACAAAATCAATTATACAATCAGAAAAATCAACAAACAATTCGGAAATCTTCGATGAAAAAAAGTCTCCCTTAAAAGAGAGACTAAACACACACATGAGAAAAAGTACTTAAAATGTGTTAAAAGTAAACGCACAAGAAAAATCCCATCACAAGAATGGGATTTTGAAGTATTTGATTGAAAGTTTTATTGAACTCCTACCCTGTTTTGTTCGTCTGCAGTACTTCCGTTTTTACGTTTCTGAGTATTCACTTTTCCTTTGCTGAAGCGGTAAGTAAAGCCCACATTCACAACTCTGGAATCAGATCTTTCCTGGAAAGCTGCATCAATATTGCTGTACTTACTTACCCCTCTAAACCTTTGTGTGTAAAATATATCGCGGACATTCAGGCGAAGTGTTCCATTATTTTTCATGATCTGCTTGCTAACACCTGCCGAAACCTGTCCTAATGCTTTTGCTTTGATAACACCTTCAACTGCTGCTGTTCTGTAAAAGCCGCTAAGCTCTCCGCTCCAGGTTTTGCTCAACTTAAATTGCTGAGATCCGTTTAAAGTAAGGGATGTTGCCCCAACACTTACAAACGTATCGCTTACAATTCCACTGAACTTATTATTGAAAACGTTTACAAATAAATTGTTTGTCCACCATTTTGTAATTGGCGCAGAAACATTTACAGAAATGCCATACTGCCGTTGGTTTGCAATATTTGCCTGCTTCACAAACGTCTCATTCTTCGCTTCGTTTTGTTCAATTACCTGCTGAATAATATCTGTTGTATTAGTATAATTTAAAGTTGTTGTCAGAAAGTTTTTGTAAGTATGACGCAACTCTACATTATGGCTGAACTGAGGCCTCAAATTTGGATTGCCTTGCTGATAAGTGTACCGGTCAATAAACTCTATGAACGGATTTAAACTTTGGTAATTAGGCCTGCGAAGTCTTCTGCCATAATTCAGCACAAACTGATTTTTCTCATTGTGCATATATTGAAGAAATGCCGTAGGAAATAGCTGTGTATAAGGACGATTGAACTTTTCGCCTGTGGTTACCTGGTTACCATTTGAAACTGTGTTTTCCAGTCGCAAACCCAATTGGCCGTTCCATTTTTTACTTAATGAGCCACTTAAATTCACATAAGCAGCATTTATATTTTCTTCGTAAATAAAATAGTTGCTGCGGTTAAAGTCATGAACTACCTGGCCGTAGGTAATGCTATCATATCGTGCATTATTGTCTGTTCTTATAATACTGCTTTTTACTCCTGCTTCAAACCTTGCGCCTTTTTTCAAAGGTTGCAGGTAATCTATTTTTGCACTATAAATTTTTATGTTTTGAGGTAGTGCTCCCAGCAAAGTATCCGCTTTTTCAATTGGTATGCCCGTCGCATCAAAATAATAGTTGCTCAATCTTTGGTCATTTCTTGAATCATAAGTTACGTAATCCACATCGGCCGTTAACTCCTTGCCAGCACTATCAAGTAGCCGACGGAAATTAAGGTTAGTTCCAAAGTTTTTCCAGATTGCGTCATAATCTGCAGTAGCCTTGGTTTGTGAAGTTTTTATTACGTTGGTAATTAACGTATGGTTCCTGTTGCTAAAAGTTCTTGGATTAGCAAACCCTGTAAACACAACACCAATAGTGGTCTTTTTACTCGCAAAATAATCCATTCCAATTTTTCCATTAAATGAATTCCCCACATTGAGCATATTAGCTGTTTGATCAAAATGTGACGTTATATTTTTTGTATTTCTGTCAATGAAATTTCGTTGTATAGTAAGCTTATTAAAATTTTTACGATAGTTGTGACTTAGGTTCGTAAAAACATTCACTTTTCCGGTACTGTAATTAAAATTTAGTCCTTCATTAAATTTCGGGTATTTTCCCTGACCATAACCTAATGTAACCGTTCCGTTGTAACCTAATTGCCTGGTCTTTTTAGTTTTAATATTTATGACACCTGCATTTCCTGCAGCATCGTACTTTGCCGGTGGATTAGTCATTATCTCAATTTGATCAAGCTGGCTGGCATGCATGCTCCTCAATAAATTTGCAAGATCTGCGCCTCCTAATTGAGTCTGCCGTCCATCAACTAATACAATCACACCTTGCTTACCTTTCAGGCTGATATTACCGTCTTTATCTACAGTAATGCCGGGTGACTTTTCCAAAACTTCCAAAGCACTGGTTCCGACGTTGGTTACTGCTGCTTCCACATTTACTACAGTTCTGTCAATTTTTTGTTCTATCAGAGGCCTTTTGGCAGTAACCGAAACACCTGTTAAAGATTTTGCCTGCACCATTAACTGTATTGGTTTTAAACTAACTGAAGTATTGCCTTCATTAATTTCAAAAATTTCAGAAAAAGCTTTTTCATGGTCCACTGCAGTTACTGAAATCAAAAAACTTCCTTCAGGAATAGATTCAAATACATAATTTCCGTTTTTATCGGCAGCGTTCACCTTTGCAACAGAAGAATCTTTTGCTTTTAAAACCGAAATTGTAGCAGATTCCAAGGCTTTTTGGTTTTCTCCCCGTACAGAACCGCTTACACGACCACTGTGCTGTGCAAAACTTAATAAACTCCAACTGGACAGGCTGGCAACGGTAAAAAGCAGGGTAATTATTTTTCTCATATTTGTGTTTTTAGTACTTGTTTATAATTATTACATCTCAAAATTAGGTACTATGCAATGCTAAGTACAATGTTTTATAGTGAACGGTGTTTTTTCCTGATGGTTGGTAAAAAACCAACCTTTGATTGTGACGTACCCACTTTCCAGAGGTTACTAATCCAATAATCTTTGGGATAAAGGGAAAACATATCATACAAATGGCATTTATTTTATAAATACTAGAGGGAATAGCTGAAGTCCAGCTATATTTCAGGGGACTGTGGAATAAGGGTGGTAAAAGGCTTTAGATTCCGAATTCAGCCTTAATCTGATTGTAGTAGGTGAGACCAGATTTTATTCTGCTTTGAGATTTGTCGTTTTAATTGTTACGTGAAATGATAGTCTATCTAAAGTTTTGAAATATTAGTCCTGGTAGCTTTATATTGCAATAAAGTCAACAAATGATTGATTACAGATCTGATACCGTTACCAAACCAACCCCTGAAATGTTAGCGGCAATGATGGAGGCGCCTGTGGGGGATGACGTTTTTGGTGAAGACCCATCTATTAATGAACTGGAGCTTATATCAGCAGAAATGTTTGAAATGGAGGCAGCTTTATTCTGCCCATCGGGCACAATGACCAACCAGATTGCCATTAAATGCCATACACAACCCGGGGATGAAGTTATCTGCGAATCCTCTGCACATGTTTATCAATACGAAGGTGGAGGGATTTCCTTTAACTCAGGAGCTTCCGTTAGACTTCTCCATGGAGACAGAGGCAGAATTTCTGCTGTTCAGGTTAAAGAGAACATTAATGCTGATGATGTGCACAAGGCCCATACCAGTCTTGTGTGCATCGAAAACACATCTAACCGTGGTGGAGGAAGTTGTTATGAAATCAGTGAGATTCAGGACATAAGTGAAGTGTGTAATGAACACAATTTGAAACTACATCTCGATGGTGCTCGTCTGTTTAATGCCTTGGTTGCTAAAGAACAGCCTGCCCAAGCATATGGAAAACTTTTTCATAGCATTTCTATATGCTTAAGCAAAAGTCTGGGTTGCCCTGTTGGTAGTGTTTTAATAGGCAACAACGAATTTATTAAAAAAGCACGTCGTGTAAGAAAAGCTTTTGGAGGCGGTATGCGACAAGCCGGATATTTAGCAGCGGCTGGAATTTTTGCATTGAAAAATAACATACAGCGCTTACAGCAAGACCATCGTCATGCCCAACAAATTGCAGATGCATTGAAGGAAAAGAACTTTGTGAGCAAAGTATTTCCCGTGGAAACTAACATAGTTATTTTTTCGGTCCAGGAGAAGTACACTCCACAAACGTTAGTAGCTAAATTAAAGGAACATGAAATTTTAGCGTATGCTATCTCTCCTACCCAGGTTCGGTTAGTTACGCATTTAGACATCACTCCGGAAATGGTGGATAAAACAATACAAACAATACAACAGCTTTAAGAATTCTCTGAAATCAAAAGTTCTACTTTCCATGGTTCGTGTCCCACGAACCAGCGTTAATATATTTGCAACCACGTTATGGGATTAATTGAATACCGGCGCAAGTCGTACATGGAAATCGGAGAATATTTTTCTGGACTGCTACAATCAATCAATGGCAAAGGCTGTTGCAAGAAGATTCATACAAAAACATTATCATAAATTCTCTTGAATATTTAACTCAGGTGGAGAAAATTGATGTCTTTGGATTTGTAATAATGCCAAATCATGTTCATGTGATATGGAGAACAATCGAATTTAATGGCAAAGAATCTGCTCAAGGTTCCTTTTTAAAGTATACAGCACATGAGTTCAGAAGGATGCTTTTAAAGACAGACAAAGAGAGATTATCCTTGTACAAGGTGGATGCCAACAATAAGGAGCATGAGTTTTGCAAAGGGATTCCTTAGCTGTTCATTTGTATAACCGAAAGGTGGCTTTTCAGAAAATTAGACTATATTCATTATAATCCATTAGCAAATCACTGGCGATTAGCAAAAGATCCGTATGAGTATACGTATTCATCAGCACAGTATTATGAAATGAACCACAATAGTTTGCCTTTTTTGAAAGATTTGCGTATAGAATTTTGAGCAACTTGGTTCGTGAGACACGAACCATGGCAGAGAGGCAGTCTTATTTTTATAAGGAAATTCCTCATAAAACAAAAAAATTAAAGCTGAATATGTTTCTTTGAACAGCTTTAAACATCGTGGTTTGTGAGACACGAACCACGGCATGGGATATATAGCCTGAGATGGTGCAGAAAACAGTTGATGTAATTAAAGGACTGTAACTACTCCCATGGCATAGTTTTGAACCATGCCATGCCTTATTTGTAAATTCGTAAAAAAAACTTAGTATGCATTATAAAATAAATGTGGTGTTTAGCAAAGACGAAGACGGATACTATGTGTACTGTCCTGAATTACCCGGGTGCCAATCGCAGGGAAATACTTTTGAAGAAGCGAAAGAAAATATCAAAGAAGCGATAGACTTATATATTGAAACCATGTCTGGTGAAGAAATAAAAGAAGCCCTCAGCAAAGAATTATTCACTACAACAATGGAGGTTTCTGTTGGCTAAACAACCATTGTTAACTGCAAAAGAAGCGGAGACATTATTACTAAAAGCTGGTTTTTATCTAAAACGCACTAAAGGAAGTCATAAGATATACATGAGAGAAAGTTTTCGTGTAGTAATACCCTTTCACTCTGGAAAAACGTTGCACCCTAAGATTGCCCGCCAGGTATTTGATGCAATTGAACTGAAATAATTCACATGTTTAATCATTCTTCATGTTCTCAACTGTAAATCCTACAACTACAAACGCCTGGAAAGAATTACTGCAACATGCAAATGAAATGAAGCAGGTGCACATGAGAGAATTGTTTGCGAATGATTCAGACCGTTTCAAAAAAATGGCTTTTTGTTTTAATGACATGGTTGTTGATTTTTCAAAGAACATTGTAACGCATGAAACAATAAAGTTGCTTTTGCAACTCGCAAATGAATGCCGGTTGAGAGAAGCAATTGATGCAATGTTTAATGGAGAGTTGATTAATGAAACTGAAGGTCGTGCTGTGCTTCATGTGGCGCTAAGAAACTTTTCGGGTAAACCTGTATATACTGAAGGAAAAGATGTAATGCAAGATGTAAAAAAAGTACAGGAGCAGATGAAAGTTTTTTGCAAAAAAATTCACCAGGGAGAATGGTTAGGCTACAGCGGAAAAAAAATAAAATACATTGTAAACATCGGCATTGGTGGTAGCGATCTGGGCCCCTATATGGTTACAGAAGCATTAAAGCCTTATTGGAAAGAAAATATACAACCCTACTTTGTTTCCAACGTAGATGCCACACACATAGCTGAAACTTTAAAGAAAATAACACCGGAAGAAACTTTATTCCTGATAGCATCCAAAACTTTTACTACACAGGAAACAATGACAAATGCACATACCGCAAGAGAATGGTTTTTAAAAGGCGGCTGCAAGGAAGCGGACATTGCCAGGCATTTTGTTGCTCTTTCTACAAATGAAACTGAGGTTGTAAAATTTGGAATTGACAAAGAAAACATGTTTCAATTCTGGGATTGGGTTGGCGGACGATATTCATTATGGAGCGCTATTGGGTTGTCTATAGCACTTACAATTGGTTACGAAAATTTTGAAGAACTGCTGAGAGGAGCACATGCAATAGATCAGAATTTTTATAATTCCCCATTTGAAGAAAATATTCCCGTGCTGATGGCACTGGTTGGCATATGGTATATTAATTTTTTTGGTGCACAAAGCGAAGCTATTTTACCCTACGACCAATACTTGCATCGCTTTGCTGCCTATTTTCAGCAGGGAAACATGGAAAGCAATGGTAAAAGTGTTGACCGTAACGGGGAGCCGGTAGAGTATGCAACCGGGCCAATCATCTGGGGCGAACCAGGCACAAATGGGCAACATGCATTTTACCAGTTAATTCATCAGGGAACTGTTTTAATCCCCTGCGACTTTATTGCAACGGCACAATCACACAATCGCATTGGTGCCCATCATCAAATATTATTGTCAAACTTTTTTGCACAAACTCAAGCGCTGATGAATGGCAAAACTAAAGAGGAGTTTGAACTCGAACGGAAAGAACAAAATAAGAAGCCGGAAGAAATAGCCAGACTTGCTCCCTTTAAAATGTTTACAGGCAACCGTCCAACAAACTCTATTCTTATAAAAAAAATTACACCTCTTTCCTTAGGAGAATTGATTGCACTTTATGAGCACAAAATATTTGTACAAGGGGTTATCTGGAATATATTCAGCTTTGACCAGTGGGGGGTGGAATTAGGCAAACAATTGGCAAACAAAATTTTACCTGAGCTGGAAACCAATGAACCCGTAACAGTTCATGATTCTTCTACAAACGGTTTAATTAATGCTTATAAGGAAATGAGAAATTAGATCACCACTTATCTGTCTCTTCTGAAGGAGTAGGGTTAGAAGCAGATTGACCATCTATACTTGCAGATACTTCTTCTCCATCAATTTCTGCAACTTCATCATGATTATATGCATCAAAATCAAAATCTGGCATTAACTGTGTTTTTACATGATCAACAGCCTCGGTCAATGCCTTAATAAATTTATTAAAATCTTCTTTGTACAGAAAAATTTTATGTCTGTCGTAGCCGTTGTCATTAAAACGTTTACGGCTTTCTGTGATAGTTAGGTAATAATCATTACCGCGTGTAGCTCTAACATCAAAAAAATAGGTTCTGCGCTTGCCTGCACGAATCCGTTTGCTATAAATACTCTCTAATTTTCTGTCATTATTCTCGTTCTCGTACGCCACAGTTGTAAATTTTACAGTTAGTTAATGATTTGGTTTATTGCGCACAAATATAAATATGTTTTTCAAACAGCCAAATCAGGGTTGTGTCTACTGTCAAGATCCTTACGTAGCTGCCGGGAGTACATTTCAAAATAAAGTCCCTCTTTTTGTATCAGTTCAGCATGTGTGCCTTCTTCAACAATACTCCCGTTGTCCAACACTACAATTTTATCAAATGGCAGTAAGCTAAAAATGCGGTGGGTAATAATAATGGCGGTTTTGTCCTTCATAAACTGCTGTAAGTTTGCAAGTATTTCCTTTTCTGTTTTTGCGTCCACAGCGCTAAGGCTATCATCCAGGATCAAAATAGCTGCATCTTTAATCAAAGCTCTCGCAATGGATATCCGTTGTTTTTGCCCTCCGCTTAAAGTAACACCTCTCTCTCCTACTACTGTATCATATGTTTGGGGGAAAGAAGCAATTTCCGTGTTTACTACTGCTAATTTCGCCGCCATTTCCACATTTGTTTTGGCGGCTGCTGCTCCTCCAAAGACGATGTTTTGCTCTATAGTATCACTAAATAAAAAACCATCCTGTGGCACGTAACTTATTTGTGATCTTAGTGTGGCTAAATCCATATCAGCAACGTTGATTTCATCAACCAAAATACTACCAGAAGTAACATCATACATGCGCAACAGTAACTGAGCAACCGTTGATTTACCGCTTCCTGTTCTGCCAACAATTGCTACGTTACTTCCTGTCTTAATATCAAGATTAAAATTTTTTAATGCATGTATACCAGTATGCGGATAAATAAAATTTACATTTTTAAAAAAAATGTTGCCGGAAAGCACAGGTTGTAGAGCCGATGGAACATTTTGTATTTGCGGGATAGTGTGTAAAAATTCATTTAGTCTTTTTTGTGATGCTGCTGCACGCTGTATCATACTCGCAGTCCAGCCAATGGCGCTTACCGGGAAAGTGAGCATATTAATGTAAATAATAAATTCAACTATCGTATCCAAACCTACATTGTTAGTGCCTCTTATATAGTGCAAGCCACCAATCATTATAGTAAGCAAGGTGCTTAATCCTATAAAGAAGGACATGGAAGGAAAATACAGCGACTCTATTTTGGAAAGAGTTATTGCTTCGTTTTTATACTTTTCACTATTATTTTTAAAGAATTGCAGCATAGCATTTTCCTGCACAAAAGATTTTATGACCCTGATGCCACTGTACGATTGCTGCGCATTAGTAGTCAGCGATGCCAGTGTAGCCTGAAGCATTTCACTTTTTTTATTAATGATGTTGTTAACCAAATAAATTGTTATAGCTAACACCGGTAATGGTGCAAGGACATACAAGGTTAACTCAGGGCTGCGCTTGAACATAAAGAACACACTCAAAGAAATAAGTGCAACCAGATTAATAAGATACATGACTGCAGGCCCTGTGAACATTCTTACCCGGCTCACATCTTCAGAAATCCTGCTCATTAAATCGCCGGTATTGTGAGATTTATAAAAAGATGTGTCTAATTTTTGATAATGTTCAAACACCTCGTTTTTCTGATCATACTCAATATGGCGGCTCATGACAATGATGGTCTGGCGCATTAAAAACATAAACAGTCCTCGTAAAAGAGCTAACACAAGAATGGTGACACCACTAATTGCAACAATAGTTTCTATGGATAATTGCGAGCTTTGAACTTTGGTAATAAACTTTTGTACAAGAACATCGTAGTTGGCTGGACGCATCTTTGGTTTATATCCCGGAAGCTGTAAACTGCGCTGAACAAAGTCTATTATAAAGCCTGTTACCTGCGGCGCTAAAACTCCGAAATAGTTAGAGATAATAATGAAGAGTGCTCCAATCCCAAACCGAATCCTATACTTCCAAAAATATTTTTTCAGGTATTTAAGATGTTTCAACCAAACATTTTATAGTGAACAAATGTACAACTGATAATTATGTGCAGTTTTGCAGCAAACAGCAGCACGGAGAATAAATTATACACCTTTTAAATAACGTAAATAAACAGTTAGAGAAAAGTGCGGCTCCAGGTGAAGAATTATTTCATTATTGAGCTTTTGTCCAGGAGTAATTTTCCCCGTTTTTAGAAACTGCAAACCTTCCGATGCTGTTCCGGCTGCACTAATATTTTAAAAGTTGTTACACCTTCGGTTTTAAAAATCAATCTGGTCTACATAAAGCTTATTATGGCCAAGGATATTCAAAAGTCAAAGAATAGGGGTTATTTTCCATGACAAGTAAAAAAGCCGCGGGTTTCTAATAAAACACACATCTTATAAAGAAACCTTTGCCACTTTAATAGTTTTGGCCTTATCATCCGTCCAGGCAAAAATTAAATTATTGCCTGATTTGGTCATCTGCGGAAATCCACTTGATCTCGATTCTGACGAAGATGCAATAATTACAGAAGAATCTTTCATGCCATCTTTATATACCCTCGCTGCTCTTATCAAAGCACCCTCCATCCAACTTACCATAGCACTCTTTTCATCCAGCATCTCTACGTCCACCCTTCCTATTGCATTCTTTTCATCGAGGCGGATTGGCTTACTAAAATTTGCTCCTCCATCATCAGAGAAAACAATATTTACTTGGGATTTTTTATCTGGTGATGAAAACCACGCAATGGCAAGATTATTTCCTACCGCCGCAGAGCGGGGTCCATTCACAGGACATCCCGCAATCTTCCATTGGTCAGGGAAAATACTTTTTGGCTCTGTCCATTTTCCATTCACAAAACGAACAATAGATATATCCCTGATTTCTTTATCGGAGCGGTCTCGATAGACAACAACAGGCCCATTTGAAGTAATCGCAACACTTGTCTGGCAGCAATCACAAACCTTATTATCAAGCTCCCATTCCGCAGATTTGATGCCTTGCTTATTAATTAATGCAGCACGTAGGCTCATTGCACCATGATGTCCATCATGATGTGCTGCATCTATCTTTTCATTAACAGTATTTCTTCCATCAAGCCATGAAACGAAAAACTGATCTTCATAAGGCACAAGGGAAACAAAGCCATGTTCCGCTTTCTTACCGTCGTCATGCAAAACTTTTAGATCACTCCACAATTTTCCATTATCAGCAGACATAATAAATTTGACGTCATATGCATAGGTGCCTGTACCGGTTTTTTGCAGAATGTGTGCAATTAAACTATTGCTGCCATCGGATGCCAGCATTGGATAATCGGCCCAGTTAACAAACCAGTCACTGCCAGAAGTTATTGTGTATGGTTCGGACCATTTCTCATTGTTTAGCACAGAGAATTTCAACAGGCTTTTTTCTTTTATCTTCTCAATCCAGGACAGATAAACCAACCCATTTTTATCAGTAAATAAATAAGGTTCAGCACTAACCGTATCAGCCGGTGAGCTAAGTAGCTTTAGATAACTTGCTTTGTTTTCTGTTTTATCGATGTTGTTACAGGAAGCAACAATGATAGTGAGCAGTATGGTATGTAAAAGCTTAGTCATTTTGTTTTGCAATTTTAAGTATCAAATCAATATTGCTTTTTTCGTTCCATTTGCGAGATCCTGTCTCTGAAAAAACCAAATCTCCTTTCTTGTTAAAAATAAAAGTTGTGGGCAGTGCTTGGACATTTATTTCTTCACTGTTTTCTATTCTTACGAAATTAAATTTATAATCATGAGTGTTGGCGAATTCTTTAATTTGTTCTGGAGTTTCGTTCGATGCCATTAAGAATATAATGTTTTCATTTTGCAAGATATCTTGCATTTCTTTTATGGAAGGCATTTCCTGAATACATGGCTTACACCAGGTAGCCCAGAAATTAATTAAGATGACCTTCCCTTCATATTGCTTTAAAGAATGTAATTGGCCCTTAATGTCTGTTAACCTGATTTTATCTATTTCACGGACCACTTCCGAAGAAGAGTCTTGCTTCTCGTTTTCTCTGTTATTACACGCAATAAACCCGATAAATAATATTGAAAGTATTACACGAATGTTTGCCATGTTGATTTACTTTAACCGTAAGAGTTTTGCTTTAATCATGTTTTTTGCGCTTTATGACATTTATAGAAGAAGTTATAAACTCCAAAGCAAATCATTTCAGCAATTGCAGGAGCCATTATTCTCGTCTACATTCTTTATACATGCAAAAGTGATAATTAAATAGTTTTAAAAAACTATGGAGTGCAATAAAAGCGGAATGAAAACATTCTAAATTACTTTGATAACACCCCCGTATGGTTCTACATTCGCTTTTTCCTTAAATAATAATGTATGCTACAAAGTGAATTAACAGGGGATTTAAAGAAACGGCTGTCAACCATAGAGGGTCAAATTGAAGGCATAATTAAGATGCTTGATGAACAAACTGACCCTGAAAAAGTGTTAATTCAATTTAAAGCTGCTGATAAAGGCTTACAAAAAGCTCATCACCTGCTATTAGATGAGGTATTCAGAAAAAGCCTTGCTTTAAAACTGGTACAGGTAATGAATGCATGTCCGGGAAATTGTCAAGATGCAGAAAAAATAGAATACTTGAAACAGCAGTTTCCTACGCTTGGCTTTGATGAACTGGCTTCTCAAATCAAAGAAATTAACGCTATAGATAAACGGCTGGATAAACACAATAAAAATATTTCTGAAAAAGATTTGGAAGACACCCCCCCTGCCGGTTGAATTTCGCTTTATAAAAATATACAGTTATGCAAAATCTAAACAAAAGAACAATAGAAGTATTTACCGCAGGTTGTCTTGTATGTCAACCTACCATTGATTTGGTTAAAAGTATGGCTTGCTCATCTTGTGAAGTCGTAATTTATGATTTATCTAATCCATGCGAAACGAAAGTTTGTCTGGATAAGGTAAAGACGTATGGTATTAAAAGATTGCCCGCTATCGCTGTTAATGGGAAACTATTATCATGTTGTGAGAATAAAGAAATATCTGCTGAAGAATTGGTAAATGCCGGCATTGGTCAAGCCGAATTAGTTTAAACGTACAATCTATCAGATATGGCAATAGAAAGTGTTCAAATGAAGGTTTCAGGTTTAATGTGTTCCTTCTGCACCATGAGTGTAGAAAAAGCATTGAAGCGTTATCCTGCAATAAAAACTGTGATGGTAAACCTTGTTCATGGAATTGTATTGGTAGAAGCTGATACGGCAAAAATGAACCGTGAGCAGTTGGCTGATGCTGTTGAAAAATTAGGATATGCTGTTTCGGCTACAGAAGTACAACAATATAAAACTGATGAAGAACTTTTTGGACTAATCAAGCAACGTGGCACGATTGGAATGGTGGCTGCTGTTATTGATTTATTAATTGATCCTGTAAATATTTTTAATCTTCCGCAACAATACCGTGCTTATTTTAGTTTGGCTGTTGCTTCGTTTGTTTTGTTTTGGGTAGGTTATCCAATACTTCGCAAAACTGTTATGGCTGTAAGGCAAAGGGTAATTAATGCAAATGTGTTGTTATCTGCCGGTGCCTGGGGTTCGTTTATTGTTGGCATATTCTCTTTGTTCAATCCTGCACTGCCAAACTTCTTGCCTGTTGCTGCATGGTTAATGTCGCTGCACTTATTCTTTGGTTATTTTAAGTTAGATACCCGTAAAAAGGCTTCTGATGCAGTACGAAAGTTGATCAACCTGCAACCTGCAAAAGCAAGGGCGTTGCGAGGTGAGCAATTCGCTGATGTATTAACCAAAGATGTATTGGTTGGTGAAGTTGTAGAAGTAAGACCGGGTGAACGTATTCCTTTAGATGGTGTTGTATTGAATGGCAATGGAAGTGTTGATGAAGCAAGTTTTACAGGAGAAAGCACACCTGCCAATAAAGAGGTTGGTGCTGCTGTAATTGGTGGTACATTAAATCTTGATGGTGCTCTACAAATAAAAGTTACTAAAGTTGGTCAGGATAGTTTTCTTAATCAGATAGTAAGTTTAATGAGCCGCATTGCTGAAAAGAAACCACCTGTTGAATTGTTGGCGGATAAGCTGATGAACTATTACGGACCTGTTGTATTTATTGTTGCTGCTATTGCTTTTGTTGCCTGGGGATTGCTAACAGGTAATTATATTCAGGCTACGCTTGTAATGCTTACCACAATCATTATGGGTTATCCATGTGCTTTAGGTATCACTACCCCGATGCTTGCTGCTATAGCTGGTGGAAAAGGAATTTCCATTGGACTATTGGTAAAAGCAAGTGAAGTGTTCTATGGATTGTCAAGAGTGGATACTATTGTATTTGACAAAACAGGCACATTAACTTACGGCAAACCTACTGTTACCGATGTTCATGCAATCAATGGAAACAGCAACGAATTGCTATCCATTGCTGAGGCATTGGAAAGTAAGTCTGAACACCCGATAGGGCAAGCCATTACTTTCTTTGCACAAAAAGAAAGGGCGCCAAAGTTGTCCATAAATAATTTTAAAGCAATACCCGGAAAGGGTGTTACAGGAAACATTAATGGCGAAGCTGTATTAGCCGGCAAGCCTTTGTTTATTGAACAAAGTAATGTTGTCGTTTCTGAAAATATTAAAAGTTCAATAAATGCTTTTGGTGATGACGGAAAAACTGCTGTTGTTATTTGTAAAGCCGGTAATGTAATCGGTGTAATTGCTTTACAGGATACTCCACGCCCTACTGGTAAGCAGGTGATAGATAAGATGAAGCAAAGAGGCATCAGAACTGTAATTCTTACAGGGGATGCAAAGCAAGTTGCTGAACCCATTGCAAAAAATCTTGGCATTGATGAAATACACGCTGAACTTTTACCGGGCGAAAAAGCGACCGCTATAGAAGCATTGCAGAAGAAAGGTTACAAGGTTGCAATGGTTGGGGATGGAATAAATGATGCTCCTGCTTTAGCACAAAGTGATGTAGGAATTGCAATAGGTGCAGGTACTGATGTTGCTATTGAAGCTGCCGGTGTTATTTTAATAGGCGACAGGTTAATTGATGTATTGAACGCTATTATTTTAGGAAAAGCAAGCTATAAAACAATGACAGGAAATGTGATTGTTGCGGTACTTTTTAATATTGTTGGGATGCTGCTTGCAACACTTGGTTTTATAACTCCTATGTTGGCGATTGTGGTAATGATTGTAAGTATTTTTGTTATCTTAATCAATACACTCCGAATAAGAACACTACGTCTTGAAACAATAAAAGAAGAAACAACAGCGGCTTTAACAGAAGCAAGATTTAAAGTAACAAACATGGTTTGTGAAGGTTGTGCTGAAAAAATTACTTCTGTCCTTACTGCTTTGCCGGGTGTGAAAGATGTAAAGCCAATAGTAATGCAGAAGCAAGTGCAGGTGAATTACTATCCTGAACAAATAAAGCAGGATGAACTTAAAAAGGTTTTAGAAAAAGAAGGTTTTAATGCAGTTGAAGTATAAAAATTAGTTGTTTACCGGCATGGGTTCTTTTATAGAGCTCCGGTTGTGTCACTCCCCGATAGCTATCGGGAGGACTGTATCTTTTTATGGCATCATTTTTTAAAATAGGTTAACAACAGGAATTAATTTGGAGTAATTTTAAGATATGAAAACATTGACATTAAACATACCTGATGGTGTAGAGCTTGATGATAAAGAAGTTGCTATGCTTGTGGCAACAAAACTTTATGAACAGGGTAAACTTTCATTAGGGCAAGCTGCTGAACTTGTTGGTTTAACTAAAAGAACGTTTGCAGAACTTCTGGGAAAATATAACGTCTCTATTTTTAATTATCCTGTATCAGACCTGTCAAGGGACGTTCAAAATGCCTGACAATATTATTATTTCTGACACAAGTTGTTTTATTGTTTTGACAAACATTGGTGAACTTGAACTGCTGCATAAAACATACAGGAATATTACGACTACTATTGAAGTGTCAACAGAATTTGGACAGTCGCTGCCAGCCTGGGTTGAAATAAAAGCACCTTCCAATAAGCAGTTACAGCAAGTGTTAGCACTTCAGCTTGATAAAGGTGAAGCCAGCGCCATCGCGTTAGCTATTGAATACCCCGATAGCATAATTATTCTTGATGATTATAAAGCACGAAAAGTAGCTGAAAAATTAAGGCTCAACATCACCGGAACGATTGGAGTTATTATCAAAGCGAAACTGCGTGGAGTTATTAAATCTGTTAAACCTTATCTGAATAAAATCAGCAAAACTGATTTTCGCCTGACACCGGAAATTGAACAGGAGGCTCTTAGGCAAGCGGGTGAATATCATTACCAGGAATTATGAAACTGCATCTAAAAATTCGCAGACAATAAAACACCGAATAAAATCATCACCTAAACAAATAACGTACGCCTATCAACAAACCTTTAGTTATGAAATTATCCATTTCAATGTTTATGGTAGTTGCACTTATCATTACATCCTGTGCTCAACAAGAAAATAAAAATGAACAAACAACTCCAAAAGAACAAACAAAAACTGTAGCAATGCAAAAAGTGAAGATGCCTGTTGATGGCATGGTGTGTAATGCCTGCCAGTCAAATGTGAAGAAAACCATTAAATCTGTTGATGGAGTGACAGATGTTGAAGTAAATCTGGAAAAGAAATTTGCCCTGTTTACTTATGACCCGCAAAAAGTAAAATTAGAACAAGTACAAAAAGCCGTAAACGACAAAGGATTTATGGCAGGCAAGCCCCAAGAAGTAAAGCAATGAGTTTAGAAGAATTTGTAAAACAATTCAGCCAGGCATTGGCGAATGGTTCTGCTTATAGCCTGCTGATTGCAGCAGGTGCTGGGGTTATAACCACAGGTGTTTGCCCCTGTACTTTACCTGTTGGACTTGGTATAGCCGGACTTGTGAGCAGCAATACAGAAAATAAATCAAATAGAGGATTTATGATAGCCCTTGCCTTCTTTTTAGGTATTGTTGTTTGTCTCTCTGTATTGGGTGCTATAGCTGGAAAATTGGGTGTATTTCTTACAGAAACTTTTGGTCAATATTGGGCTTTATCAATGGCTGTAATTTCTGCTGTTGCTGCCCTATTTGCTTTTTACGGACCAAGATTGACTACTACAAAATTGGCCGCACTCCGTAAGCCTGGTGTAGGTGGTTCTTTTGTTTATGGACTGATATTTAGCTTAGGGACTTCTGCTGCTCCTTTGTTATTACTCCTTTCTGTTGCCGCTGCAACAGCTAATCCTTTCTATGGTTTTCTTCTTGCCTTTGTATTTGCAATCGGTCGTGGATTGCCTTTCCTGATTGTTAGTGCCTTTGCCAGTGCTGTTACAAAGCTTGCTCAACTAACCTGGTTGAGAAAAAGTATTCAAATTGTAAGTGGTCTTGCACTGTTATATGTGTGCTATTATTATGTGAAGGTGTTTATTGATTTGCGGTAGCAGTATTCAGCGGAATAGGCATGAGGAACACCGCTTTACCTTGCATCGTGGGCATTGTGATGATGCGATGTACTGCTGTTTGGATTTATTCTGCTGCTGAATTGTTCAATAGAATTAATGCTGTACAAGTGAGTGAAACAACGGAAGTTTTTCAGAAAGTCTAAGCGGGTAAAATAAACTTCAATAAAAGACCAATTAAAGCTGCAATTAAAATGATGAAAGGTTCTTTGATTTTCTTCGTTTTCAATAATACAATAGCAGTACTTAAAGCAATCAAAACTGTTGGAATATCTTTAATTGTACGAATTGCAATCACAACGACTGCACCTGCTAATGCACCTACTACAGCAGCAGTTATGCCGTCAACAAATGCTTTTATGCTTGGCTGTTCACCATATTTTTTAAAGTAAGGTGCAGGTATAATTGTAAGTAAATAGCACGGTAAAAATGTTGCTAATGCTGCAACGACAGCACCGGGGAAACCTGCAACCAAATAGCCTATAAAACCTACTGTGATCACAACGGGACCAGGTGTAATCATTGCTACTGCAACTGCATCTAAAAATTGATGCTCATTCAGCCAGTGATACTCTTTTACAACACCACCATGCAAGAATGGAATAATTGCTAATCCACTACCAAAAACAAATGCTCCTGCTTTCAAAAAGAATAATGCAATCTTACCAAGTGTGTGAAATTCAAACTGCCAAAAGCCTATGCCAAGGAATACTATTGCATTTGATGCAGGTTGTTTTCTCAGCCATTTCGGTGGTGCTTTAATTATCATGTAAATAATTCCTGCTAACAAAAACAATAAAACTTCTTCTGATTGAGTAATAAAAGTGACTGTTGCTGCTGTTAAAAAAAATAGCCACAGCAACCATTTGTTGGTGATAGAAGCTAAATCAATTTTACTGATTGATTTTTCAGTGAGTTTATAGCTGCTGATTGAAATTATTCCTACCACTGCTGCACCTATGCCATAAAACACTGCCTGCATCCACGGTAAACCGCCATACAGCTTGTACGTAATTCCTAATGCCACAACCATTATAAAAGATGGAAGAATAAAAGCCAAACCGCAAAGCGTTGCGCCAAGAACACCATAATGAACATAGCCTAAATAAATGCCCAATTGTGCTGCCAGAGGACCAGGTGCAAGTTGGGCAAGTGTTAAGCCGTCTTTGTACTCTTTTTCAGAAATCCATTTTCGTTCTTCAACTAAATCTCTGTGCATATAACCTACCAATGCAACAGGTCCACCAAAACCTGAATAACCAAGTTTTAGAAAGTAAAACATCATTTGCTTTAATGTGTAAGCTGGTTTGTCGCTGCTCTGGTTCATCTTGCAAATTGAAATACAAAAGTCTGTTTTTTTCTTCCAGATGAATGAGCTTTGATGAATACGGTTTGGTAACTTGCATTACCCTTAAATAAAAGCATATGACACTCTTAATCCTGCGGAACTTGAAAATTGTAGTGGCTATAGCAATACTACTAAGCTATTTTTCTGTAAGCACTTCTGCTCAAAAAATAAAAGTGAAAGAAGACAAGACGAAAGTAAAATCCAACGGAAGCGATATGCACAGCATGAACATGAAAGGTGCTTTTCCGTTAGATACTGCTACCATTGAACGTATTATTGGTATAAAAGCAAAGTCAAACAAAGGTGAATACAAAGTAACTGTGCCACAAAACGATTTGAGTATAATGGTAGATGGTTTTAAAATTATTCCTGCAATGGGGCTGGGGACATGGGTTGCCTTTACACCAGCAAAAGACGGTGCAATGGTGATGGGAGATATTATTGTTACAGAAACTGATTTGAAACCTGTGCAACAGGAAATCATCAGGCAGGGCTTGACCATTACAGCTATTCATAATCACTTTGTACGCAATCATCCTACTGTGATGTACATGCATGTTGGTGGCTCAGGAAGTACAGAAGCAATGGCACAGAAAGCAAGAGCTGTTCTGGATAAAGTAAAGGAAGTAAGGGGCGGAGACCCATCTAAAGGAACAGCATCGAATGAAAGTGTACAAAACACTTTAGATACAAAAAAACTGGACGATATTTTAGGCAATAGAGCTGAGATGAGTAAAGGTGTGTACAAGTACACCATTGGAAGACCTGATGTAAAACTGATGGAGCATGGCTTACAAGTAACAACCTTTATGGGATTTAACACATGGGCAGCATTTCAAGGTACACCTGATAAAGCTGCTGTTGCAGGTGATTTTACCATGCTTGAAGATGAAGTTGCTCCAGTAATAAAAGCACTGGTGGAAAACGGAATTGAAGTTGTTGCCGTACATAATCACATGGTGCATGAGCAGCCAAGAATTTTCTTTCTTCACTATTGGGCTGTAGGCAGTGCCGACCAATTAGCAAAAGGATTAAGAGCAGCCTTAGACCAAACTGGTAAGAAGAAACAACCAATGAAAATGAGTATGCATTGATGAAGGAGCATTTGAATTGCACTTTCAATTGTACTCCTTTCCTGTTCTGACAACAGGAAAGATTTGGTTTTAGAGTATGCGCAATTGCAATGTGCTTACAGAATAAAAATGCAAAAGAAAGGTAGCATTGAAAAAGAATTGCAGATAATAAATGCCAGGCTCTCTCAGGAAAGGAATAACTATGAAAAAGCAGCTTATGAGTATGACAGTAAAATGGAAGAATTGAATAACAGCATTTATGAAACAGAGATGGAGTTTGAACAAAATCTATTTCGCTCAATAAAACACAGGAAGCAAAACATGGACACATGATAACTCCTGCTTTTAAAAAAGCTCTTGCAGATTTGGACACGTGGAAAGAAAATAAAATAGCTCCTATCAAAAGACAATTAGGTGATGTTCAACAGCGAAAGGAAAATGACCAGGATCTCAAACAAAAGAAAATTGAGATCAGCCGTTTGGAGAAAGAAATAAAGAAGTCAACAACATCGGAAGCAGATGTATCAAAGCAAAAATTAAAAATTTGCAACAGCAGTTAAAGTTTCTTCAAAATAAGTTGAATGAAATCTACCAAGGGTTATCTGCGGAAGAACGAACAAAATTTACAACAGAGCAAAAAGAAATATTTAAACAACAATGTATTCACTGAAATATTCCATAGTAGCCGTCTTATCTGTTTTTAGCCTTGCAAGCTGCAAAGGACAAGCAACATTTGGAACAGAGCATTTGGCACTGCTTAAAAAAATTGATATGCCGGACGTACACGGCAGAAT
>JBHENB010000020.1:0-40626 GCA_046262255.1 Chitinophagaceae bacterium | reverse complement strand
GTTGTATTCTATGGAATTACTGGAGAAGATCCATAACCTGGCGCCAAGTGTGATAGTTAAAGAAGAAGAAAATGTAGTTGGCTATGCCCTCACCACTCCATTACAAGCACGGGAATTTCATCCAGACCTGGAAATAATGTTTCAAAATCTTGAAGCCGTACAGTATAGGAATGAACGTCTTTTTGCTTACTCCTTTTACTGCATGGGTCAAATATGTATTGACAAAAAATACAGGGGAAGAGGACTTGTAGATATACTTTATCAAAAACATAAAGAGCTATATAGCAATCAATTCAATTTTATTCTAACTCAAATTTCCTGCAAAAATCAACGATCTTTAAAAGCACACGAAAAAATTGGCTTTGAATCTATTTACAGGTATAGGGATGGAACAGATGAATGGGATGTTGTGATTTGGGATTGGCATTAAGAAATTTAGATTTAGGTTGATTGCATTTAAAGCTTTAATGATTAAATTTATTTCTTCTCAAAAGCGTAAATTTGAATGTAACAAAAATTGATATATGTCATTACTCAATAACAACAAGCAAAAAGGAAAAGCCGATAAGAAGAAGCCGCAGAATAAGCAGGGTTCAAAATTTATCAGTAAGCCTGTTAACACCGGTGCACCCACACAAAAAACACACAGGACTGGTGGTACAAGAGGTAGTTAACTCGATCTTAATACACTTTAAAAAAGTAATTTTTATTGGTAGTAGATTCCGTGTAACCGCAATCCTCCCAATGCAGTATCGTATTGGCCGTGTAACAATCAATTTTTTCTTTTTTTGAAGTAATAATAAAAAGGAACACCACTCAAAACAAGTGCTAACCCAATTAAGGATTGATTTGGTTGTGCCACAACAGTTGTATAAATAAGCGCCGTAGAAAATAAAATAATAACAACAGGCACCCAGGGATAACCGATGACTTTGGTTTTAACTGCACCTTTCCTTTTCATTTTTATCAAAGCCACAGCAAGCAAACCATAAAATAAAAAACCGGCAAATATTACCATATCTGTCAGCATATCAAATGTACCTGAAACTACAAGTATGCAACTCCAAACCAGTGTATATAATAAGGATATGTATGGCGTTCTATATGTTGGATGTACGTTGGCAGCATTTTTAAAAAAATAATTCTCCTGTGCCATGCGATAATAGATACGGGAATGTGCCAGGATAATTCCATTTAATGCACCAAATACACTTACCATAATAAGTATAGTGATCAATGTCCTCCCAATTGCACCTATCATTGTTTCTGCCACAACCACAGCGCCTATGCTATTTTGATCCACTGCTCTTAATTGTTCCAAAGGCAATACATGCATATAAGCATAGTTAACGAGTACATACAGGGTCATGGCAATGGCAACACCTGCAATGATTGCAACAGGTACATTTTTCTTTGGATTTTTTATTTCTCCTGTAATGAAAGAAACATTTGACCATCCGTCGTAAGCCCAAAAGGCACTGAGCATGGCAGCAAAAAGAGCAGTGAAAAAAGCACCACTACCCGGCACCTTTTCAACATTTTCTGTAACTGTACCCGGTACTGTTTCAGGTGCTGAATACAATAAACCAAGGATGATAATGAGGAGGATGCCTATGATCTTAGCGGAGGTTATAATATTATTTATAAATCCGCCTTTTTTCACCCCACGGTAGTTTATCCATGTAAGCAGAACAATAGTGGCAATAGCAAGGATCTTAATCCCGGAACTGGCAAAGGGATAAATCGATCCACCAATAGAAATATGGGCTAAAGATTCTAAAGGATTTGGAAGTGGTATTAAAACATTTATTGTTTGAGAAAAAATGAATCCTAATGCTGCAATGGATGCAGTACCAATAATAGTAAAATCTGTCCACCCAAATAAAAACGCAAAGAAATTACCAAAGGAGAGCCTGAGGTATTCATAAACGCCGCCTGATTCTTCCGTAAGGGTAGCCAGACCGGAAAGTGTAAAAGCACCAAACATGGTAATAATACCTGCAATGATCCAGGCTCCAAGGATCCAGGATTCACTTAATCCTGATTGTGACATCGGTATTATTTTCTTGAACACACCGGAACCGATCATCATTCCCGCAACTAATAAAATACCTGTTGGAAGTCCTAATGCCCGTATTAATGGAATCTTCGATTCATCGGTAGTTGATATTTTTTCCATGGCAGTTATAGCTTTAACTCTTTGAAGATCGGATATATTGGAATTAATAATTACCGGACTTCCAGGCGGGCCACACACACTATTTCAAGCATGCAATAATTATACAAAATACGTAAAACAATACCTGCAGGAAGAGGGTTTCGGGAAGGTAAAGTAATTTTATAGACTGAGAATAACCTCAGTTATTCAAAATATTTTACACTTGCACGACAACGGCAATGAAAACTGAAAAAGAAACAGGAGATGTTGCAACAGGCACAGGCAGTAATGAACCACGCATTCGCTTAGCTATTCCCGATGACGCAGCAATAATTTCAAAAGTGTTATTAGAGGCATTTCTGCAGTTCAGAAATTTGTACACTCAAAAAGCTTTTGCAGCTTTGGTTTCCGCCAAATTGGTGAAATTGATGATAGCTTTTATGGTACGCCAGGTTTTGAAATGGAGAAATGGCTTGGGTAATATAGAAATACGTTAAGTACATAAATTGCAGCAGCAAACATTTTATGCGGGTAATTTTATTCATCATTACATTATGTATCGCTGCAAACTGCGCTGCGCAGGAATTTTATCTGTTTGTAGGTACATACACCAACAATGGCAGCAAAGGGATTTACGTGTATAAATTTAATGCGGCAACCGGTAAAGCGCAATGGGTTAGCAATACCGATAGTGTAGTGAATCCTTCTTACCTCCATGTTACTCCGGATGGAAAGTTCGTGTACGCAGTTAATGAAACAGGTGGCGATCAACCAGGTTCGGTAAGTGCATTTTCATTCGACAAAAAAACTGGTCAGCTTTCGTTAATCAATAAGCAGCGGAGTGGCGGTGATCATCCCTGCTATATTTCCGCAGATAAAAACGGCAAGTGGGTTGTGGTTGCTAATTATACCGGTGGCAATTTATCTGCGATACCTGTAGCGGAGAATGGAGCCTTACAGCTACTAACGCAATTAGTGCAACATACCGGCAGCAGTATTAACAGGCAACGGCAGGTAAATCCTCATGTGCATGCGGTGGTTTTTTCTCCGGCACAGGATCATCTTTTTGCAACGGACCTGGGCACTGATAAAATAATGGCTTATAAGTTCAACGGCAAGGCGAATAAACCGTTGCAACCGGCCAAACAACCTTATACTGCAAGTATGCCCGGCAGTGGACCAAGGCATCTCACGTTTCACCCAAATGGCAGGTTTATTTACGTCCTTGAGGAATTGAGCGGGAAGGTGACTGGATACAGATATAGCAACGGTAACCTTGTTTTTATACAGCGTATATCTGCTCACCCGAAAGATTATAAAGGTGCTTTCGGCAGTGCAGATATACATGTTTCAAAAGACGGGAAATTTTTATATACATCTAATCGTGGTAATGCAAATAGCATCACTATTTTTTCTGTTACCAGCAACGGCAGATTGCAGTGGAAGGGGTACCAATCCACAATGGGAGTACATCCAAGGAATTTTGTAATTGACCCTACCGGAACATATTTGCTGGTAGCCAACAGGAACACAAATAACATTGTTGTTTTTAAAAGAAATAAAAAAACAGGTCTATTACTAAATACAGGTTTTCAGATTGAGGTTCCCAGTCCTGTTTGTTTGAAGATGCTGAAAATAAATACTCCGCCTGTACTATGAGCGCCGATATTCCAGGATTTATTATTGCATCATAACGAGGCGTTTTCAAAAGTATGTTTATGCTCTTTGTTATATTCAATAAATGAAATTTATTTATCACTTGAATCCTGAGCTGCAATCTTTTGAGCAGTGGCTGGAGAAAAATGCAAAAAAGATACCTTTGGATTAGAGGTTGAATTGTTGATTTTACATGCAGTGCGGGTTTAAAGAGCCAAACGAAAACGTATAGAACACCACGGTTTACTGCTTTTACAATTTTTCACCGTGTTGTGAAAGATCAAGCCCCACACTTTCTTCTATTTCACTTACCCTCAGAGGCGCTATCCAGTCGGTAATTTTTAACAGCAACCATGTTCCGCCAAAGGCAAATATGGAAACACCTATCATGGTAATGAACTGCACACCAAAAAGCCCTGGCTCGCCAAAGAACAAACCATTGGTGGCTACGGCTGAATTAATTCCTTTGTTTGCAAAAACACCGGTCAGCAACATTCCCATTATACCACCAATACCATGACAGGGAAACACATCAAGGGTATCGTCAATGGAAGTGCGGCTCCTAAGTTCAACAACAAGATTACTAACAATGCTGCTGAATATACCTACAAGCAGAGAATGTGGAATAGAAATAAATCCGGCTGCGGGAGTAACGGCAACTAAACCCACAACTATTCCTATGCAGGTGCCCATTGCTGTTGGTTTCTTACCACGTAAAATATCAAAAGTTACCCACGCAAAAGCCGCCGCCGCCGAGGCTGTTGTTGTAGTTGCCAAAGCAGTTGCCGCAAGCTGGTTAGCGCCAAAAGCAGAGCCGGCATTAAAGCCAAACCAACCAAACCAAAGCATGCCAGTGCCCAATAAAACATAGCTGATCCTTGCAGGCACATGAGATGGCTCTGACCGCTTTTTCATGTACAATGCGCTGGCTAACGCCGCCCATCCTGCACTCATGTGTACTACTGTGCCTCCTGCAAAATCTAATACACCCCATTTAAAAAGAATGCCGTCCGGGTGCCAGGTGGCATGGGCTAAGGGAGAATATATAAACAGGGCAAACAAACAAATAAATAATAGATAGGAAGTAAACCGAATTCTTTCTGCGAATGCACCGGTTATTAATGCGGGAGTGATAATGGCAAATTTTAATTGAAAAAACGCAAACATAACCAGGGGAACAGTAGATGCTAAAGGCCATGGAGCACCGTCCAGAACGCCATCCATCATAAAAAAAGTAATAGGATTTCCAATGATGCCAAATATGGATTCTCCAAATGCAAGACTAAACCCAACCACCACCCAAAGTATGGTAAGCAGTACCATGCTTATAAAGCTCTGCAGCATTGTAGAAAGCACATTTTTTTTACTCACCATTCCACCATAAAAAAATGCCAGCCCCGGTGTCATTAAAAGCACCAGTGCAGTGGCTGTGAGCATCCAGGCGGTATCAGCAAAACTGATTTGCGGATAAGTTTTTACAGCACCCGGAATGCCGGGAAAAACAAAGCATAAGATTATAATAGCAAGTAAAACCAGTAATGGGAATAGTGCAATTTTATTAGTATTAATTCTGGTCATTAATTTTTCCTGGCCTGTTTCATTATTTGCTTTGATTACTTTCATTAATACTGGCTTTATCTAGAAAATAAAACACCTCTGAAAAAACAGAGGAGGAAACATATTTAAATAAACTGTTTGATACCCGGCAAATATAATAAACGGTGTCAGACAATTTAATTGACAACTTCTTTATTTGGAACACTTCTGTTTTGGAGAATTTTGTTCCCCGGAAGGAGGCTTTTTTAGTGCGCTGATGAAATTGTACTTTTACAGGATTGATATTAAAACGCAAACATATCCAAATAGCCGTTTAACCGCAATTGATAAAATTCGAGCCTTTGTACATCTTTCTTTTGGATTATTCTTTCGATAGTACCGGTATAATTTAAAACATTAAATGCTTTAATTGCCTGTGCTATTACACTATAATCTTTAGGGTTCAAGCCATACCCCTTAAGAAACTCTTGCCGCCCATCAATTGAAAGATCATGCAAAGCGATAGAAAAATCCCAATAAGGAGCAACGTGAGAGGTGCAATTTTCCCAATCAATAATTGCAAGAATTTCCCCTTTTTCATTAACAATTACATTTTTCAGCCGCAGATCGCCATGGTTTAAAGATGGAGTAACGTTCCGTTTTATCATTCTTTCAGCAACGGCTACCAGTTTGTTATATTGGCCCTTGTTAAGTATGGAGTGCTTTTTCAACACCTGCAGGCGGTAATCAAGCTTCATTTCCTCCTGTAGATAACTTTTCCACGTTGTTTTTTTTGATAAGCGTTTTTTTGACCAATCAAATACATTCCCGTAATTAGAAGTGGGGATGGCATGGATTATTCGTGCATAACGGCCTAATTCACATAAAATATTAAGCCTGTCGGGGTGATTCAAAGCTTCGGAACCCTCCAGTTTTCGTTGAAGCATGTAGGGCACACCAATCACTTCATTTCCAACCTCAAGTATTTCGGCTACAGGCACTCCCTTTTCCCGGGCCCTTTCCACAGCCCATTGCTCTTTTATATAATCATTTATTTTATTGTTAGCACGGGCAATTCGCACAATAAATTTTTCACCTTTGCAGGTAACATCAAAAACAAAATTTGTGAGGCCAGCCGGTTGAAACTCAATTTTTTTTGGCTGTCTTCCAAAATGGTGCTTTATGAGCTTTTTCACCATTTCAGTTTTTTGTCGTACCTGTGTGGCTGAGTGTTTTGGCATTTCAGTTGATCAATGTTTTCTGCATTTCAGCAAGTTCCAGAAGCAATTCCCCTAAATCTTGTGACCTTTGCAATTTAATAGGCGGCAAAATGCCTTGATATTTTAAATTTTCATTGCCTACGTGCACCGCCTGACCTACAGCTATAAGAAAAGTATCCATTTCTGAATCTCCTGCACCAATGGAATGGGATAAGCTAAAATCAAGTCTTTTTGCAATTTCTTCTGTTCCTGATTGTTTATTTACCCCTGCATGTGTAAAAAAATTGCTTCGCTTGGTGTGTTGGTAAGCCATCAGCTTATCTTGTGGAATATCAATAAGTAAAAAGATCATGCAGATATCTTTCTTCATTAATTCGTCTTGTAGCAGCGATACGGGGCCGGAAAAAACAGTGGATGCACTCATGTATTTTTGCTGCACTACATTAATTTTTTCTGCCACCGGCGTCCATATTATTTCGCCTTTTTGCCAGTTGCGGGGGTAATAAAAAACCAATAAATCATTCACTTTATCCGCTATCAGATCACCCACAATTTTAAGCACGTCATTAATTTCCCTGGTGGTTAAAGGAAAAGCAGCAATCTCATCATAATTAAAACGTCCTTCCTCCTCCTGGGTAATATATCCCAGCAGACTGCCATTCATAAGAACAGTGGGTACCGGACGTTTTGAAATCGCATACCACTCTTTACCAAAAGTACGCATCACCGAAAGAGGGAATCGTAATGTATTGATCACAACAGGTCGTCCCAGATCATAGATTTTTTTTAATCCAAGTTCTATTTCCTGGGGTATGGAATATTTTCCCTGAAATTCGTGAATGGCAGTACCATCAAGGTCTGTGATTACTGCACCTTCTTCTGCAAAATGTGACCTATTAAAAAAATAAACCAATTGCTGATATTGAATCTTATTCAACGACATATAAAATCATTATCACACAGAGGATAATTAACTTACAAAGCCCGTGCCCTGACACGAAATTGCTTCAATATTTTTTAATGACCCCCATAGCAAGGTTTTGATAGTAAAATTCATTATTTTGATTCTTCAATTAAGTTATGCAGCCCAACGTTAAATGTCAGACCGGTAGTTCACTTGCTATTGTTCTGCACCAATTCCTCATCTATTACCCCGCTTTTTGACTAAATCTTTAAGATAAGATAAATATCATTTTCCATTAACCTGCAGTAAACAATAAGTACGTCTATTTGTACAAATCCAAGGTTGCTTTTTGAATTCTGTAATTCAATTCAGTATCATATGAAAACTTCAACGAATACTGCTTCTCCTCTTATTGCAAGACCAATTCCCAGGGCAATGAAAAAGCCACCAAACAAGGCAGTTAGGAATTTATCAGGTGTAACGTCCGGGTAAGGAAGAAGCGCCAGGCAAAAGCAAGGCCAAGAATGGCTAAAGAACTTTTAATAGCAAACTTAAGTCCCATCTGATAATATCCAAGAATCACAAAAGGAAGATTAATAAGGGGTATTAAAATATATAATGGAACACCAAGTATGTTATTTAAAAGCATGGAAATACCGGTAACGCCACCGTCAATAAATTGGCTGGAAAGCAAATAGCCTTTTATACCCAGGCCTGCGGAAAGTATGCCCAGAATAATAAGCGTATAGCTTTTGATTTCTTTTATTGTTCCTTTCAGCATAAATAAAAATACAATTAATTGTTGCCAGCTTTCTCCTGATTCGATCACATTCATTAGCCAAAACTTTTTTCTAGGAAATGAAATTATCGTAATATTGCGATATAATTTCTATGGGAGTAACAAAATCATACGAGTTTAGTGCAAAAGAAAACAGGCTGGCGAACTATGCCAAAGCATTGGCGCACCCTGCAAGAATAGCAATATTGAAACTCTTAGCAGGGAGGCAAACTTGCGTTTGCGGAGATATAGTGGATGAACTCCCACTTTCACAAAGCACCGTTTCACAGCATTTAAAAGAATTAAAGGATGCCGGTTTGATTAAAGGAGAGATTGAAGGAGCAAAGGTTTGTTACTGTATAGATGACAAGGAATGGAAAGCAGCACAGGCAGCATTAAATCAAATGTTTACAACATACAAAGGTGGTAGCGATTGCTGCTAACCTTTTTTTGTTCATAACTATCGTTATATTACGATAACTATAAAATAGAAATACAATGGAAACACAGAGCAACGTAAAAGAATTGGTAAGACAGAAATACTCAGAGATTGCTTTACAGGATAAGGAAACCAATCAAAGCTCCTGTTGCGGTTCGGGGTGTTGCAGCACAGAAGTTTACAACATAATGGCAGATGACTATTACCAGTTGGAAGGCTACAATCCTGATGCAGATTTAGGGTTAGGCTGCGGATTACCAACGCAATTTGCCAAAATAAAGAAAGGCGATGTAGTGATTGATTTAGGAAGTGGAGCAGGCAATGATGCTTTTATAGCAAGGCATGAAACTGGAGAAACAGGAAAAGTAATAGGTATTGACTTTACACCTGCTATGATTGCAAAAGCAAGACATAATGCAGAAGTAAGGGGTTTTAATAACGTTGAGTTCAGGCAGGGGGATATTGAAAAAATGCCGGTAACAGCTAACGTAGCTGATGTAATTGTAAGCAATTGCGTTTTAAATCTTATACCAAATAAAGACGGTGTGTTCAAAAAAATATTTAAGGTGCTAAAACCAGGAGGGCACTTCAGTATTTCAGATATTGTTTTAATAGGTGAATTACCTCAACAAATAAAGGAAGCAGCAGAAATGCATGCAGGTTGTATAGCAGGTGCAATTCAAAAACAAGCATATCTGGAATTAATAGAAACCAATGGGTTTACTCAAATCACAATTCAAAAGGAAAGGCCGATCATAGTGCCTGATGATATTTTAAGTAACTATTTATCACAGGAGCAAATTGTATTATTTAAAAATTCAGGCACAGGCATTTTTAGTATTACCGTGTATGCAGAAAAACCAGGGATAAAGCCTGTTGCGAACCCGGTTGTTGTACCTAAAATAAAAATTACCTAGCTGAACTAAGAACATTTGTCTGTGTTTGTGGCAATGAGACACTTTAGCTTAAAAATTATACTAATAAATGAGAATAGCTCTGTTCAGTGATATACATGCCAATCTTCCTGCATTGGAAAGCTGTTTGAAAAGCATGGAAGAACAAATGCCCGATGCTGTTTATTGCCTGGGTGATTTAGTGGGTTACAACATTTGGGCAAATGAAGTAATTAATGAAATAAGAAGAAGGGGAATACCAACAATTGCAGGAAACTATGACCAGGGTATTGGTTTGACGAGTGATGATTGCGGCTGTGCCTATAAAACTGAACCAGAAAAAGAAATGGGTAAGATTTCCATTTCGTTTACCAACTCAATTGTAAAATCTGATGAGAGAAACTATCTACGAACATTACCTGCACATATTAGGGTGGAATTTCAGTTAAATAACGACAAGCTGAATTTATTATTAGTACATGGCAGCCCAAGAAAGATAAACGAATATTTATTTGAAGACAGGGAAGAAAAGAGTATGCTAAGAATTATGGAAGGAGCAAATGCAGACATTATGTGTTTCGGGCATACGCACCAACCTTATCATAGAATATTGCCAACGGGACCAACAGGAAATACACACTACCGCCACGCCATCAATATCGGTTCTGTGGGCAAACCAAAAGACAATAATCCAAATGGTTGTTATGTAATACTAACCATCAACGCAGAAAGTTCTGTCACTAATAAAGAAGCAGTACAGGTGACATTTATACGCTTTGAATATAATATAGAGAAGGCTACTAAAGCAATAGAGGAAAGTCCATTGCCAAGGGAGTACGCAGATATGCTAAGGAAGGCGTATTGAGTAAATGAAATGTACTTAGAATAAAAATAAACAATTATGAGGATAGAATCATTGCTTATTGTTTTGTTATCATCTTCAGTCGTGGCTGCACAAACAGTAAAACAGGGCAACATTAAATTACCCAGACCAACAGTTGCTGCTAAAGGACATTATAAGCACTTGCAAAATTATCCGGTAACACCTACAAATATTGATGCAGACAAAAAGCATTTTCCTTTAGAAACCATGCGTCATTCTTATTTCAATAATTTAAAGTTAAGAGCAGTTTATGTTGATGTGCCAATTGAGATTTTTGATATTGGATCTATGCCGGCTAACAGCTCAATACAAACAAAAAAAGAGCTGGAATATTTGCACGGCGTTGCTGACACTAGTAGAAATAAAGAAAAGATTGAAGAGTCCCTGAAATTTGCAAATATTTATTATCGGGTTTTAGCCGTTCCTTCTGACACGGATTATACTGCATTGCGTAAAAATCTTTTTCACATTGGCCGCCAACTAGGTAACTGGTTCAATCCGGATAGTTTACCAATTACCGCAAATTTCATGGCAAAAGTATGGCAGGATGCTACCTATTATTGTTGGGCATTAAAGTTTAAGTACAACAGAATTCGTCCGTATCAATTAGATACTACACTTAAGCAAATAACTAATCCCAATTTTCCTGCATATCCGAGTGGCCACTCGACAAATTCTTATGTAGCAGCGTATGTTTATTCAGAATTACTTCCACAGTTTACAGAATTATTTACACGAAATGCTTTTGATATGGCATTTTCAAGGGAAATGCTTGGTGTTCATTTTCCTAGCGATACAGAATCCGGACGATTACTTGCCCGCCAGTTGGTTAATTTATTTTTGCAAAGTAATTCGTTCAAAAAAGATCTCTTGAAAGCAAAAACAGAAATAAAAAAAATAATCAACAGGAATGACTTCAGCAAACAGAATGCAAAACATTAACAGAGAATTCAAACCCAGGCAGAGACCATAAGACTGTAACTCGTTTCCTTACACACGAGAACTTTTAATCTAACTTAACGCATTCTCTTCTTCTCTTTGTCTTACATCAAGGCTTACATTTGCCATATTAATTTTTTATGAAGAAATTGTTACCAGTTTTCATGCTGTGTGCAGTTACTGCTTTTGGTCAGACAGATACAATAAAGAATCCTACCACCGCTCAACAACCCGCTAAACCCCGGCCTAAATGGTTTGAGCAAATCTCTTTAAGAGGTTACCTGCAGGTACGCTATAACCGCTTGCTGGAAACAAATCCACAGTTAAAATGCGAGCAATGTGACCGTTCGTGGGGAGAAAACGGTGGCATTTTTATCCGCAGGGCCCGGATTGTATTTTCCGGTCAACTACACGAACGTATTTATTTTTATATACAACCCGATTTTGCCAGCGCCCCTTCCTCCTCCGCCCAGCATTTTGTGCAGTTGAGAGATGCATACGTTGATATAGGATTAGATAGAAAAAATGAATTCCGTATTCGCCTCGGCCAAAGCAAAATCCCGTACGGATTTGAAAACATGCAATCCAGCCAAAACCGGTTGCCGCTGGACCGTAATGATGCACTAAATAGTGCGGTTGGTAATGAAAGAGATTTAAGTGCTTTTTTTTACTGGGCACCGGAAAGAATACGTAAGCTTTTTTCTTCACTTGTAAGTGAGGGCTATAAAGGTTCCGGGGATTATGGTGTTTTTGGCTTTGGAGTTTTTAACGGACAAACAGCAAACAGGCCTGAGCAAAATGATGAGCTTCACATGGTAGGCAGAATAACTTATCCTGTTGAAGTGGGCAGCCAGATTATAGAGCCTTCAATACAAGCCTACACAGGTAAATATGTGGTAACCACTGACCAGCTTTCTCCGGGACTAAAGGTAAAACCTGACAGGAATTATACAGACCAGCGGGTAGCCGCAACTCTTGTTTTGTACCCTAAACCGTTTGGCATACAAGCTGAGTATAATATTGGCAGAGGGCCTGAATTCAATAATACAACAGACTCTGTAGAAATAAGAAGCTTAACTGGAGGGTATGCAACATTAAGCTGGATGTTGAAAGCAAAAGAACAGCTTATTTATCCTTTTTTCCGCATGCAATACTATTCAGGCGGTAAAAAGCACGAACTGGATGCCCGCAGCTATGATGTAAACGAATACGAATTAGGAATCGAGTGGCTTCCGATAAAAAATTTTGAACTGTTAGCACAGTATACTATCTCCAGAAGAAGATTTGAAGATTTTAGAAATCAAAACAACACTCAAAAAGGAAGATTGCTCCGCCTACAGGCACAGTTAAACTTCTGATTAGCCTGTCCTTATCCCGGTTACACTTTTGCTATAAAATGATACAGAAAATAAAGTGTTTTAGAACTAATGTAGCAGTCCTATATTAAATAATTATTAAGCTTACTGTCATCTTCGCTTTGTGAACAGATATACCGGAAGTTTGCAAAAAAAAAACGTGAAATTATTGCAGAAAACCCATCTGCTTTTGTTCCTCGTTATTTTCAGCAGTTGCTTTAAACAGTATAAAGGCCGGATTTCTATTGATGGTTCCAGTTCAGTATATCCAATCACCGAAGCGGTGGCAGAGGAATTCCGAAATCTTCATGGCGACATCCGTGTTACCGTAGCTGTTTCCGGAAAGGGTGGAGGTCTCAAAAAATTTGCCCGCGGGGAAACGGACATCAGTAACGCTTCAGACCTATAAAAGAATCCTGAAATAAAAGCCTGTGCCGAAAACGGTAGAACCAAAATCTGTAAGAAATCGTTGGCTGTATGCATTTAAATAAACAAAAGCAAAGCACACTGCTCAATGTAATAGCTCTTACTGCTTTTTCATTTGTTTTAAATATTACATACTTTTAGCAATATTAAGTTATTATTAAATTTTTGTTAACCAACACTCCCAAAAAACTAGAGAGTAATTTCGCACCTCTTTTAACCTACATGCCATGAATATTTTTTCTAAACTACTTGCTCCCAAGCATAGAATTTTCTACGATCTGTTTGAACAGGTTGCAACAAACAGCGCAACAATGGCTGACCATCTTTCTTCCCTTGTTGCGGAAACAGATCACAGCAAGCGGGCAGAGATGATAAATCCTATAGAAGACCTGGAACATCAAAATGATGAATTAACTCACCAGATATTCACAGAATTAGGACGCAACTTTATTACACCTTTCGATAGGGAGGATATACATGCATTGGCTAATTCTCTGGATGATATTGCAGATTTCATTTGGGGATCTGCAAAAAAAATAAAAATTTATCATCTTGATCCGGGAGATGAAGCTATTCAGCAATTAACTGAATTAATACAGTCTTCTACCCATGAAGTAAAAAATGCGGTAATGGAGCTTCGCAATATGAAGAATATGAATAAGATCACAGAAGCATTGGTTAAAATTAACAGCATTGAGAACCAGGCAGATGATATCAGCGATAAGTACATTGAAAGATTATTCAGCATGGATGTGGATGCTAAAGAAATTTTTAAAAAACGTGAGATTTACCAGTTTATGGAAGATGTAACCGATAAATGTGAAGATGCAGCCAACGTAATGGAATCTATTATTATTAAATACCATTAAGTACACTTGTAAGTAACTCTTCCAAATACTTTATATGACCACCTTTTTGATTGTAGTTATTGCGCTTGCTTTAATATTCGATTATATAAATGGCTTTCATGATGCGGCTAATTCTATTGCTACGGTTGTTTCTACAAAAGTTTTAACCCCTTTTCAGGCCGTGCTTTGGGCTGCAGTTTTCAATTTTGCAGCATTTTTTATTTTCAAAGACCACGGTGTGGCAAATACCATAGCCAAAACAGTTAAAGAAGAATGGATCACTCTAACCGTAGTGTTTGCCGGTTTAATTGCAGCTATATTCTGGAACTTGTTAACCTGGTGGTTGGGTATTCCTTCTTCCTCATCTCATACCTTAATTGGTGGATTTATGGGTGCCGGATTGGCAAACGGGGGTTGGAATGCCGTAAACTCAGACCCTGTACTGAAAACTGCAGCATTTATTTTTATAGCGCCTCTTGTAGGTATGTTTATAGCATTTCTTCTTTCCCTATGGTTTCTTTATTCATTTCGTAAAGATTTTTTGCCAAGGCTTATATCAATTGCCGTGCTGCTGTTAGTTGCTTGGTTTTTATATAGCAATCTGGAAACTGATCCGGCAAAGATTAAATCACACTATGAATCCTACTTTTGGAAAGTAGTTTTTTATTCAAAGAATTTTAAGTGGATTTTACTTTCCTCGATTGTTGCAATAATGGCTGTTTTTACTTTATGGTTAAATACATTAGATTATGCAAGGTCATCTGCATGGTTTAAACGTTTACAATTAGTATCATCTGCAGCATTTAGCATTGGCCATGGGGGTAATGATGCGCAAAAAGTAATGGGTATTATTACAGCTGCATTAATTGCCAGCGGAAGTATTACCGATTTTCACCAAATGCCGTTTTGGGTGCCTCTTTCCTGTTATGCAGCTATTGCTTTGGGTACTATGAGCGGTGGATGGAAAATAATAAAGACCATGGGAACACGTATTACCAAAGTAACTCCGTTTGAAGGTGTAGCTGCAGAAACTGCCGGCGCTATTACTTTATTTGTAACAGAGGCTTTAAAAATACCTGTTAGCACCACACACACAATTACAGGTTCTATTATGGGTGCTGGAGCTACAAAACGTTTATCTGCTGTACGGTGGGGAGTAACTTTAAATTTACTAGTTGCCTGGATATTAACTATTCCTGTAAGTGCTGTGTTAGCTGCACTTATATTTTATTTTGTCCGACTCTTCACTTAATCTTCATCATATTTAACGAGTTTTGCCACCAATACTTTAGCATGGCAAAAATTTTAGTTACCGGCGGTTGCGGATATATAGGTTCTCATACTGTTGTTGATCTTATTGAAAATGGCTATGAAGTTATCAGCGTAGATAATAACTCCAGATCAAACGCGGGAATATTGAAAGGTATTGAAAGAATAACTGGCAAAACAATTAAAAATTATAAGGTTGACCTCTGCGACTTTGATGACACTCATGCTATTTTTCAGGAAAATACCGATATAGTCGGCATAATTCATTTTGCGGCATATAAAGCGGTAGGTGAATCTGTTGACAAGCCGTTGATGTATTTTGAGAATAATCTGTTCTCGCTTATCAACCTTTTAAAATGTGTACAAGAGTTTAAAACATCTTATTTTGTTTTTTCTTCTTCATGTACCGTTTACGGAAATCAGGATGAAGTAATGGTAACAGAAGAAACTTCACAGAGGCCTGCACAATCCCCGTATGGTGCTACTAAACAAATTAGTGAACGGATAATAAATGATTTTAAACCAAGCAGTACTACCCAGTGTATCCTATTAAGATATTTTAATCCGGTTGGTGCTCACCCATCCGCTGCAATAGGTGAATTGCCCATTGGAAAACCCCAAAATCTTTTTCCTGCAATAACACAAACAGCAATTGGCAAACTGGATAAGCTCACTGTTTATGGTAATGACTATCCCACCAGAGATGGAAGTTGTGTAAGAGATTATATACATGTGTGTGATATTGCCCACGCACATACATTGTCTATTCAATACCTGGAACAGAAAAAAAACAGGGAAGGTTGTGAAGTATTCAATTTGGGAACTGGAAACGGAGTTACAGTTTTAGAAGCCATTAAAGCATTTGAAAATGTAAACAACGTAAAGCTTAACTATCAAATAGGTCCCCGCAGACCAGGCGATGTAGTTGCTATTTATGCCAATAATGATAAAGCAAGAAACTTGCTTGGATGGAACATTAAATACTCAATTGATGATATGATGGAAACTGCATGGAAATGGGAGCAACGTTTAAAGAAAGATGAACAACTTTTTGTTACTGATAAATCTGCTCTTAATTAGCACTTGCGCATAATTGATGAAGATGTACATTTACCGCTTATGTTAAAAGACCTTCAATCAACCGGCAAAAAAGACACCAGGAGTGGCTTTGGGGATGGTATTGTAGAAGCAGCGCGAAAAAATCCAAATATTGTTGCACTTACTGCAGATTTAGGTGGTTCTTTAAAACTGCAACAATTTATAAAAGAATTCCCGGACAGATTTATTCAATGTGGTATTGCTGAAGCAAACATGGTAGGTATTGCAGCCGGACTTACTATTGGCGGTAAAATTCCTTATACAACCACTTTTGCTAATTTTTCTACCGGCCGGGTTTATGATCAGATACGTCAAAGCGTTTCTTACAGTAATAAAAATGTAAAATTATGTGCGTCACATGCAGGCGTTACGTTGGGTGAAGATGGGGCAACTCACCAAATTCTGGAGGATATTGGGCTGATGAAAATGATGCCGCACATGACGGTAATTGTACCCTGTGATTACAATCAGACAAAGGCGGCAACAATTGCTATTGCGGATTATGTAGGCCCTGTGTACTTACGCTTTGGCCGGCCAAGCTGGCCCATCTTTACAGATCCACAGGAACCATTTGAAATAGGTAAAGCACAACAGTTTTCAGAAGGAACCGATGTAAGCATTTTTGCCTGCGGGCACATGGTGTGGAACGCTATACAGGCAGGGGCGGCATTGCAGGAAAAAGGATTAAGCGTTGAAGTGATTAATATACATACTATTAAACCAATTGATGAAGAAGTTATATTAAATTCAATAAAGAAAACCCGTTGTGCAGTTACAGCAGAAGAACATAATATAATCGGAGGTTTAGGTGATGCCATTGCACAGGTAGCAGCTAAAAGTTTTCCTGTGCCTATTGAATATGTAGGCACAAAAGACACCTTCGGCGAAAGCGGTCCGCCGGACCAGTTATTAAAAAAATATGGTTTAGATGTACCTGATATTATTGCTGCCGCCGAGAGAGTAATAGCAAAGAAAAAAGGCTGATATAGAATGTTGCATCAACCATAAGACTCTTAATTGCCAGTCACCTTCATATAACTCCAATTTCCCCTAATCAAATTATATAAATGGCTTTAACGGAAAGATCAGACGCAGAGTTATTAATAGAATTTCGCAACCCTATAACTAAAGAGGTAGCATTTACCGCCATTATAAAAAAATACCAGGAGCGTTTGTACTGGCACGTTCGCCGCATGGTAGTGGATCATGAGGATGCTAATGATGTATTGCAAAATGTTTTTATACGGGTTTGGAATGGGCTTAACAATTTTAAGGAAGAATCGCAATTGTATACGTGGTTATACCGCATAGCCACTAATGAATGTTTAACATTTCTGGAACAACAAAAAAAGCGTTATGCTGTAAGCTTAAGTGATGTAGAAAGCGGGTTGAGCAATAAAATAAAAGCAGATAAATACTTTGATGCCAATAAGTTAGAGTGGAAATTACAGTTAGCTATTCAGCAGTTGCCTGAAAAACAACGACTTGTGTTTAGCTTGCGGTACTATGATGAAATGCCATACGAGGAAATGAGCCGGGTATTGGACACCAGCGAAGGTGCTTTAAAAGCCAGCTATCATCATGCAGTGAAAAAAGTTGAAGATTATATAAAGAACCATTAAACTTTATTGCACACTTTTCGTCTTAAACGTTGAAAATGAACACCCAAAAGGACATACAGGATGAATTGAGGGAAATAAACAGCAACTTACCATTTGAACATGAAAAGCCCGTTTTTGCCGTACCCGAAGGTTATTTTGAAAACTTTGCTGTTTCTGTTCTTTCCAAAATTAAAGATGAAACAGCCAGTACAGTGTTGAGTGAACTAAAAGATTTGTCGCCTGTTCTGGCTGGTATTTCAAGGAAAATGCCCTTTGCTGTTCCTGAAAATTATTTCACCGGCTTTGCTGATAGTGCTCTCGCTTTTACAGATGCTTTGCCTGAAACATTATCAGCTATTGATAAGCAGTTGCCCTACGCAGCACCAGATGGATATTTTACTGAATTACCACAACAGATTTTATCCAGAATAGTTGCTAAGCCACAGGCCAGGGTGATTTCTTTAAGTACAAGAAAATGGACCCAATATGCTGTCGCAGCCATGGTTGCAGGTATATTAGTCCTGAGCAGTATTTTCTATTTGAACAAGGAAACCGTAAATCCTGCAACCGCTTCGCAGGAATGGGTAGCAAAAAAATTGAAGAACGTAAGTAATCAGGACCTGGAGGAGTTTATTCAAACAACAGATATCAATAAAGAAGTAGCACAAATGACTAATGGTGAGGTACGCCAGATGCTTAATGATGTTTCTGATAGCGAGTTAGAAACCTTTTTAAATTCTGTTCCAACAGATGATGAAGAATTATCTATAATTAATTAAACAGCATGAAAAGAATTTTATATTTAATAGTATTCATTTTCACATTTTCTTCTGCATCTTTTGCTCAGGATGATGATAAAGGAGAAAGGATCCGTGAGCGGATGAGTGAATACTTACAAAAACGCTTACATCTAACCAAAACAGAAGCAGAACGTTTTGAACCGCTATTTTTAAATTATTTTATTGAGTTAAAAAGAACCAATCAGCAATACAGAGGTGATAGGTTGGTGTTGCAGCAAAAAATTGTAGACCTGCGTTTACGCTACCGCGATCAATTTAAATCCGTCATGGGTGAAAGACGCAGTAATGATGTGTTTCAATATGAACGTGATTTTGTGGATGAAGTTAAACGCTTACGGCAGGAGCGTATGCAAAATCATACAGACAAAAGGCAAAATAAAAAACCGAAAGGATAATTGCGATAATAATATTTCAGTTATCTTCGCTTCGGTGTTTTTCATAGGTTAGCAACGGTCGGCTCTTCACTGAGCTGGCCGTTTTTGTTTATAGCCTCTTCCAAACCCTGCCGACCGGCAGGCAGGCTCCTCCTACAAAGGAGACCATCAACGGAAGGTTCAACTTATTTGCACTCTCACAATGCGCAACTCAGATTGAATTTTAAGAAATTTCAAGTTGCGCAATTTTGGATGTCAGATATATTTTTTTTAAGTTCGTACCAGTTATTGAGGTATGCAATCTGACCTAAATGATAAATATCGTGCTGTAGTATGCCGTACAGTAATTTTCTGAAGTTATAACTGCGATCTCCCACTTGGTTATCTAGTATAGAATCATCTATGTGTTTTAATAACTCTATTAATTCATTTTGTGTTTCCTGCAAACGTTCTAATGCCTGTGGCCACAGAGTAATATCGTTATGGTCCAATTGCCTCCAGTCATTTTTTTCAAAATATTCTAACTGCATTTGTGGTGAATGGCGCAAACGGTCAATAATAAATTCCCGCCAAGTAGTCATGTGCCAAACTAACTCTACAATACTATGTTGTCCATTTGGTTTTTGAAATGCAGCCTGCACATTTATTTCGCTCAATATTTTTACAACTGCCCTGCCAAACCACGGATCTCCTTCATAAGCATCTTGTAGCTGCTCCATTAAATTATCTATTTCTACTCTCATGGTATACTGTACTTCCTCTTAATCCTTTCAATCCTATAAATCAAGGTTCAGACTACTTGCTTAAATACATACTTCTATCCTTATACAGTTGTCGAAAATAAGGATCACGCAGGTCTTTAATAAAGCGTATTGCCTCGCCGGTACTTTTCATTTCAGGCCCCAACTCCTTATTCACCCCAGGGAATTTTTCAAATGAAAAAACCGGTTCTTTTATTGCAAATCCCTGAAGCTTTTTTTCAAAAGTGAAATCCTTTAATTTATTTACACCCAACATTATTTTAGTAGCAATATTCAGGTAAGGAATTTCGTAAGCTTTTGCAATGAAAGGTGTAGTTCGGGATGCCCGGGGGTTTGCCTCAATAACATATACTTTTCCGTCTTTAATAGCAAACTGAATATTGATGAGCCCTTTTATGTTCAATGACCTTGCAATTTTCTCTGCATAAAACTCCATTGTAGTTACAGACAAGGGTGTTAGGTTGAATGCAGGCAATACAGCATTACTATCCCCACTGTGAATACCTGCAGGTTCAATGTGTTCCATTACACCCATTACATGAAAATCTTCTCCATCAAAAATGGCATCTATTTCTGCCTCCTGGCAACGGTCTAAAAAATGATCTACTAAAATTTTGTTATCTGGAATGTGTTTGAGTAAGCTAACAACAGCCTTTTCCAGTTCTTCATCATTAATAACTATACGCATCCGCTGACCACCTAAAACATAACTGGGCCGCACCAGCACCGGGTAAACAACACGATGCGCTACTGCAATAGCTTCATCTACATCATTTGCAGTGCCGTATTCAGGATATGGAATACTTAATTCTTTCAGCAGATCACTAAATCTTCCCCTGTCTTCAGCAATATCCATATCATCAAAGGCAGTTCCCAGAATTTTTATACCTTTTGCATGCAAACGTTCAGCAAGCTTTAAAGCTGTTTGACCACCTAATTGCACAATAACACCTTCCGGTTTCTCATATTCAATAATTTCCCAAAGATGCTCCCAATAAACAGGTTCAAAATATAATTTATCAGCAACATCAAAGTCCGTGGAAACAGTTTCCGGATTGCAGTTGACCATGATTGCCTCATATCCACATTCCTTTATAGCTAACAGTCCGTGGACGCAGCAGTAATCAAATTCTATCCCTTGACCAATACGGTTAGGGCCGCTGCCAAGAACAATAATAGAACGGCCCATCCCCGACCCTTCCCGGTAGGAAGGGCCACCAGCACTCAAAGCCTGGTTGTCGGCTTTATTATTTAAAGAACGACTTTCATTATTATCGAGTTGTACAAACCCTCCCTTACCGGGGGAGGTTTGGAAGGGGCTGCTCTCAAATGTTGAATAGAAATACGGCGTTTTGGCTTCGAACTCGGCACTGCAGGTATCTACCATTTTAAACACACGTGTAATTCCGGCTACTTTCCTTTTTTCATATATTTCATCCTCACTACCATCCACAATAATCCTGCTGATCTGTTCATCGCTAAATCCATGAATCTTTGCCTGTTTAAGTAATTTCTCAGGTAACTCCTCAAGCCAGTAATTAGCCAGTTCCTTTTCAATATTGCAAATTTTTTGAATTTCGTAAAGAAACCACCTGTCTATATAAGTGGCCTTTGCAATTGTATTTACACTCACTCCCAGCATCAGCGCATCTTTTATGCGAAAAATGCGATCCCATTTCGGAATTTTTATGTATTCTAATATATCTTCTGCTCTCATTTGACTTCGACCATAATAGCCGAGACCCACTGCATTATTTTCTAAACTCTGACAAGCTTTTTGTATAGCTTCGGTAAAACTCCGCCCAATTGCCATTACTTCCCCTACACTTTTCATCTGTAATCCCAAAGTGTCATTTGCACCTTTGAATTTGTCAAAATTCCAGCGGGGGATTTTCACAATCACATAATCCAGTGCAGGTTCAAAATAGGCAGAAGTAGTTTTTGTAATTTGATTTTGAAGCTCATCAAGATGATAGCCTATCGCCAATGCCGCTGCTATTTTAGCAATTGGATAGCCAGTTGCTTTAGAAGCTAAAGCTGAAGAGCGGCTTACCCGGGGATTAATTTCTATAGCAATGATTTCCTCTGTTTCAGGATTGAGAGCAAACTGCACATTGCAACCACCAGCAAAGTTGCCCAAATCACGCATCATGCGGATAGCCGTATTTCGCATCAATTGGTAAGCGCTATCACTCAATGTCATTGCAGGTGCTACAGTAATGGAGTCTCCTGTGTGTATCCCCATGGGATCAAAATTCTCTACAGTGCAAATAATGCATACATTGTCTGCAGCATCTCTTAATAATTCCAATTCAAATTCCTTCCAGCCCAAAACTGCTTTTTCTACCAAAACTTCATGAATTGGTGATGCTTGCAATCCACGTGTAAGGGCTTCATCTAATTCCTCTTTATCATGAACAAAGCTTCCACCAGTTCCTCCCAGGGTAAAAGATGGACGAATTACCAAAGGGAAATCAATCTCCTGGGCAAATTCTTTCCCTTCTAAAAATGAATTGGCCGTTTTAGCCGGCGCTACAGGCACACCTAATTCTATCATCCATTTACGAAACTTTTCCCGGTCTTCTGCTTTATCTATAGCCTTTATATCCACACCAATTAAACGAACCCCATGTTTTTCCCATACTCCTAAATCGTCTGCTTCTTTAGCAAGATTCAGCGCTGTTTGGCCACCCATGGTTGGCAATACTGCGTCAATACTATTCTCTTCTAAAATTTGTTCAATACTTTCTACAGTTAAGGGCAACATATACACTTTATCTGCCATCATTGGGTCGGTCATGATGGTGGCTGGGTTGCTGTTAATTAGTATCACCTTCACCCCTTCTTCCATTAAGCTTTTGGCGGCCTGGGTGCCGGCATAATCAAATTCACAAGCCTGCCCTATTACAATAGGTCCAGATCCGATAATTAACACAGACTTTATAGAGGTATCTCTTGGCATAGGAAAATTTTCCGCCGCAAAATTATTTGATTGGCATCCAAGTAACAGAAAAACTTTGCAATACAAATGAAATTTCTGGATATAAGAGGAAAAAAATGTATTGAGCCGGAGTGCAAAAAAAAAGAGGTTGCAGTGCAACCTCTTAATAAAATTTGCAGCAGCCTACAATTGCGTACCTACATTACGGTCGTTGAAACTTTTCTGATCCTCTGCGCCGTCTAAGTCGTCGCCAAGCCCGTCGCTCTTCTTAGCAAAAACACTCTTTATTTCTTCGGGAATGTTTTGATCATAAAATTTTTTCCCTTTTTCTTTGAGGCCACTAACAAATTCCTGCTTTTCCTCCTCTGTCATTTTTGTGTACTTATACAAAGCATAAGCGGCAAGTCCTGCCAAAAGCAGCGACCCTACATTTCTTTTTTTCTTTACCATGATTGTATCTCTTTTTAACGTTAAAAAATAACTTAGTTGTTTCCGTTGATACTATCATAAAATATCATACCGTATTTAACCTAAGCCTGCATTCCGCATCTAAATCGCATATAAATAAGATTTTACTCAGGTATTTTCTCACAGACCGCGCCACTATGTGGAATAAAGATTGTGGCATATCTACTCATTCAAAAATGGATTGATGAAGTGTTGTTTTATACTTTTACTCGTATCCGCAAATTCTCTCGCCATAGCACAGCCTTATACCCAATACAGGGGTTATTTTCGTAACCCCTTAAATGTGCCAATGCAACTGGTATCTAATTTCGGTGAGTTGCGTACAAACCACTGGCACCTGGGATTGGACATACGTACACAGCAGAAAGAGAACTTGCCTGTTTATGCTGCGGCTGAGGGCTATATTGCAAAAATTTCTATTGAGCCAGGTGGTTTTGGTCGTGCTATTTATATTAACCATCCGAATGGTTATACTACCTTATATGCACACTTAAACAATTTTACTACTGCTTTACACCAGTGGGTGATAGAACAACAATACCTGCAGCAGCAATGGGATATAAAATTAGATGTCCCACCACATTTATTTCCCGTAAACAAAGGAGATTTTATTGCTTATAGTGGAAATACCGGTGGCTCTGCAGGCCCGCATGTACACTTTGAAATCAGAGATACAAAATCAGATAAATGTGTGCGGCCATTATTATTTGGGTTTCCGATAGCAGATGCAGTTCCGCCAACTATTGTACGATTGGCTTTATATGATAGAAACAAAAGTGTGTATCATCAAAACCCGAAATTATTCGGTATAAAAAAAACTGGTTCAATCTATTCCCTTACACAAGGTAATACCATAACCACAACAACAAACAGAATAAGCTTTGCTATTTCCACATATGACAGATTAAGCGGATCCAACAACCCAAATGGTATTTACAGTGCGAGGATGATTGTAGATGACGAAGTGCAATCAGAATTTATTCTTGATAATATAGACTACAATGAAACAAGGTATATGAATGCACATATTGACTACAGATTAAAAACGAATGGGGGCTCGTATGTGCAGCATCTCAGCAGAATGCCAGGTGATTTTAGCAATGTTTACTCCCTCTCATTCAACAATGGAGTTATAGACATGCAAGATACATTGTTACATAGTGTTGTTATAGAAGTTAAAGACTCTTATAACAATCTTTCCAGAATGCAATTTAATTTACAGTACAGGGAAAGCTCTGCTACAACACCAGCTGCTATATCCCCGCAAAAACTTATACCCGGTTATGTGAATATTTTTGAAACAGACAGTTTTGAATTATTTACAAGCGAATATGGTGTTTATGATACCGTAAATATTACCTATACTTTAAGCGATGTTATTCCAACTAATGCCAAATCTCCTATTCATAATTTTAGTAGTGCAGCCATACCCGTTCATGATAGCCTAACTGTGCGTATAAAAGCATCACAAGAAGTACCTTTAGAATGGCGAAACAGAATAATTATAAAAAATATTTCAGGCAAGAGAACAATTTTGCAAAAAGCAACATGGCAGGGAGATTGGCTTTCAGCAAAATTCCGGCAGTTTGGCTCTTACCAGGTTTTTATTGACAATCAGCCACCAACATTCAATGCACCAGGTTATGGCGATACCATTGATTTACGACGCTCAACACGGCTTGTGATTTCACCAAAAGATAACTTTAAGACCATAAAAAATTTCCGGGCAGAAGTAAATGGGCAGTGGCTTTTGTTTACCAATGATAAAGGTTATTCCTATATCTACAGGTTTGATGATTATTTTCCCTCAGGTGTAAGTAAGTTTACAGTAACTGCAGAAGATATTGTAGGGAATATAACAACAAAAAACTGGTATGTGAGGAGGTGAATTTCACCTCGCCTGAAGAAGACAAACATAGCGACGCCTGCCAGGAACCTTAAATAATAAATTATAAACTGTAAAACTATGGCCACACATTTAACCGAAGGACAAAAAGCACCGGATTTTACTGGTACAGATCAGGATGCAAACAAAATTTCGCTGAAAGAATTCAAAGGAAAAAAAGTAGTACTGTATTTCTATCCTGAGGACGATACAGAAACGTGTACAGTTCAAGCCTGTAATTTAAGGGATAATCATTCTTTATTACAGCAACAAGGTTTTATTGTAATTGGCATCAGCCCGGATGATGTGCAGAGCCATCAAAGATTCTGGGAAAAATACAATCTGCCTTTTACACTTATTGCCGATCCGCAACATAAGATCATTGATAAATACGGGGTATGGGGTGAAAAGAATCTGTATGGCCGGACATACATGGGATTACATCGAACAACATTTATTATTAATGCAAAAGGCATTATTGAAAAAATTCTCACAAGACCAAGGAGTAAAATACATGCAGCAGAAATACTTGGTTAAGGGTCCAATAACCATTCTATTTCACTAATATCAAATACTTCTTCTGTTCCGTTTTTGGTTATCAACTTCCCGGATTCTGTAACTCCCTTTATTGTTGCTTCAAACACACGTGTATTTTTTTTTATCCTTATTACTTTACCTAACTTATATAAGTTATTTTGGTACCTATTTATAACAGAATCAGGATTCACAATCATCTCCAAAATTTTTGCCTGTAATATGGCACATAATTCTTTTGCAAGCTCTATAACATCATAATCTTTTGTTGTTATTTGTTTTAATGAAATAGCATTTGCTAAGTCACCAAAGTTTATCTGATTGATATTTACTCCAATCCCTACTATAGCATATTTCCATTGCGCTCCCTGAATGATATTTTCAATGAGAATTCCACCTGCCTTTCTGTCACACCAATAAATATCATTTGGCCATTTAATGGTTGTTTCCTTACCGGCATAAGAATAAAAAAAAGTATGCACGCCTAAAGCAACAGCCATATTAAAATAAAACTTTTGAAATAAATTAAAACTCGCCGGTTCTATAACCACACTCATGATTATGTTTTGGCCGCGCTGAGATAACCACTGTTTTGTTCGCTGCCCTCTTCCCTTTGTTTGCTCGTGTGCAAATATCACCGTACCGTGCCGTGCCAGCCCTTCATGCGCTAATGCCATGGCATAGTTGTTGGTGCTATCTACGGTTTGCAACTGCAGAAAGGGCAAGCCGACAGGAGGAACATTGTTTGCAGGTTGCAATTAGTTCGTAATTTTGAACAAAGTTATATCGTTATTGCATCTGAAAGCTGCACTAGCATCATACAAAATCTAAACAGTATTTGGAACAAATAGAAGTATTAACTAAAAAGAAGAAAGGCGTTGGCAGATTAACCCGTAATTCTAAAATTCTCAAAACCATTATTCGGTCAATTCAGGAAAAAAAGGGGCAACATATAATATCCCTTGATTTACGTAAAATACATGAGGCTGTCGCAGATTTTTTCATTATTTGTGAAGCAAATAACCAACCTCAAATAAAGGCCATTGCAGATTTCGTTGAAGAAGAAGTGAAAAAAAAATGTGGTGAAAATCCATATCATCATGAAGGCAAGCAAAATCTTCAATGGGTACTTATAGACTATGTAAATGTCGTTGTACACATCATGACGCCTGAGGCAAGAAAGTTTTATAAACTGGAGGAAATGTGGAGTGATGCCTTAATTGATGAGAACAACGACTAACGCTGTCCTTTGTTAAATCTTTTTTCCTATTCCGTTTTTACATTAAAAAAAGCTTATTTAGCACAAGTCTATAACTAAACAATGCCACAAGATCCATATAAACAAGATAATAAATCAAAACTTCCTAAATTTTCCAATAAAACGGACGGTACAGATGAGAATAACCCCCGGAAAGGCCCACGCTTTAGTATCTATTGGGTGTATGCTATAATTTTTGCAGTTTTGTTGGGATTTCAATTTTTCGGACCGTTTTCACCTGCAACAACAGAAATTGACCAAAGCCAGTTTGAACAAATGCTGAAAGATGGTGATGTTGTTCAATATGTTGTGGTATCCAACAGAAATGTTGTTCGGGTGCATCTTAAAAAAGAAAGTCTTCCAAAGTACCAGGCAAAACTTCGTAACAACATTAGCGGCAATGAGGCAGGTCCGCATTTCTATTTTAGAATTGTTTCCGGCGATTCATTTCAAGAAGGTATGAGGGAATTTTATTCTGTAAATAAATTACCAAATGTTGGCAAGGTAAATACTGACAGAGACTGGTTCAGCCCTCTTCTGCAAACGATCATTCCTATTTTAATCTTCATAGGCATCTGGATTTTATTGATGCGCAAAATGGGTGGAGGAGCAGCAAGTGGTGGCGGACCAGGAGGTATTTTCAATATCGGTAAATCAAGAGCTACACTTTTTGATAAAGGCACTAAGGTTAATATAACGTTTGCAGATGTTGCAGGCCTGGACGAGGCCAAAGTAGAAGTAATGGAAATTGTAGATTTCCTTAAAAATCCAAAAAAATATACATCGTTAGGCGGTAAAATACCAAAAGGTGCTTTATTGGTTGGACCTCCGGGCACTGGTAAAACATTATTAGCCAAAGCAATGGCGGGTGAAGCACAGGTACCATTTTTTAGCTTAAGCGGTAGTGATTTTGTTGAGATGTTTGTTGGTGTAGGTGCCAGTCGTGTGCGTGACTTATTTAAGCAGGCCAGGGAAAAAGCTCCATGTATAATTTTTATAGATGAGATTGATGCAATAGGAAGAGCAAGAGGAAAAAATATGATGATGAGCAATGACGAAAGGGAAAGTACATTGAACCAGTTGCTGGTAGAAATGGACGGCTTTGGTACGGATGCCGGAATTATTGTTTTAGCTGCTACTAACCGGCCTGATGTATTAGATACTGCGTTACTACGGCCTGGACGTTTTGATCGTCAAATTTCTATTGATAAACCTGATCTTATAGGTCGGGAAGCAATTTTTAAAGTTCACCTTAAACCAATTAAGATCTCTGAAAAATTAGATATACACAAGCTTGCAGAGCAAACACCTGGGTTTGCCGGAGCAGATATTGCCAATGTATGCAACGAAGCTGCGCTGATTGCTGCCCGTAAAGGTAAATTGGCTGTAGATATGGAAGATTTTCAGGATGCAGTGGACAGGGTTATTGGAGGGCTTGAAAAGAAAAATAAAATTATTTCCCCCGAAGAAAAACGCATTATTGCATACCACGAAGCCGGTCATGCAATTTGCGGTTGGTACCTGGAACATGCATATCCATTATTGAAAGTAACAATAGTTCCCCGTGGTACAGCGGCATTAGGGTATGCACAGTACACACCCAAAGAGCAATATTTATACAATACAGATCAGTTAAACGACCAGATATGCATGACACTGGGCGGCCGGGCAAGCGAAGATATTTTCTTTAGTAAAATATCAACCGGCGCACAAAACGACCTGCAGCAAATTACCCGCATGGCATATGCAATGGTGAGTGTTTACGGTATGAATGAAAAAGTAGGAAATGTAAGTTTTTTTGACCCGCAGCAAGACCAGACATTTACAAAACCTTATTCTGATGAAACGGCGCAATTGATTGATGAGGAAGTAAGAAAATTAATTGTCAAGGCTTATGAAAGAACAAAAAGATTATTGTTAGATAAACGTGATCAACTCAAAGTATTAGCTGAAGAACTCCTTAAAAAAGAGGTTCTTTTTCAAAGTGACGTAGAAACACTAATTGGTAAACGGCCTTATGAAGAGAAAAAAGCTCTCGGGGTTCAGGATGAAAAACATCATGAAGGCGGTATTAGTGAAGGTGTGCCTCCTTATGATCCAAGTGTAATAAATCAACAACCTGCTGCTCAATGAGCGCCTCTTCAGCAAAAAACAGTATTCTTAAAAAAATACGTTCCGCGTTAACGCAACAAACTCCGATTCCTTTTCCTTTAAGTGAAAGTTCTGAATCTGTTTTTCAACCGCTGCAACAGGATATTGCAGTTGAATTTGCCGAGGAGTTTACAAAACTGGAGGGAAAATTTTCTTTTTGTATTTCGGAACAGGAGCTACACCAACAATTAAATGGACTGATTTCAAATCAGGAGTGGACAAAAATCTTTTGCACAGAAAAGTTCAGAAAACTATTACCTGAAAATGTGGTAAACAATGATATATCGCACTGCGATGCATCTATTACAGATTGCGAGTTGTTAATTGGCAGGACCGGAAGCATATTACTTAGCTCCCGAAACAGCGGGAGAATAGCAAGTGTATATGCACCCGTGCATGTGTGTATAGCTTATACATCACAATTAGTTTATAATATTAAGGATGCACTACTGATTCTGAAGCAAAAATATGGTGAACTCCTGCCATCCTCTTTTACATTTGCCACCGGACCCAGCCGAACAGCAGATATTGAAAAAACTTTGGTTGTTGGCGTACACGGACCAAAAGAAGTATATTGTTTCTTAGTAGATGACCTGCAGAAGTTTTAAATTTGACTATGCAACTAATAAAAACATATCATATTGTAATGAAGAAGGAGCCTGAAGGAGGTTACACAGTTACAGTACCTGCATTACCAGGATGTATAACTTTTGGTGAGAATGTGGACGAAGCCATTTCAATGGCAGAGGAAGCCATTGAATTATATATTGACGAACTTGAGTCCAGGGGTGAAGAAATTCCTGATGATAACAATACGCTGGAATATTCAATACACCTAAAAACTGCATGAACCTTTCTCCCCGGCATTTAATTAAAGTGTTGGAAGAACATGGCTTTATATTCAAACGCTCTAGAGGTTCTTATCATATCTACTATAATTCAGCCAATTATAAAACAGTAATTGTTCCTTTGCATGGTAATAAAGATTTAAAAAAAGGAACTTTACTTGCTATACTTAAACAAGCGGGAATAGTTAAAGACGAGGTGTAACATGCAAATTCCCCTCAACAAAAAAGTTTTTTTCCTCTCCGATTTTCATTTAGGTGCCCCTGATGCTGAATCAAGCCTGCAACGCGAAAAGTTAATTGTTCAATTCTTGGATGAGATAAAACAACAGGCTTTTGCCATTTTTATTGTTGGTGATGTTTTTGACTTCTGGTTTGAATATAGAAAAGTAGTTCCGAAAGGATACATTCGCTTGCTGGGAAAATTAGCTGAGCTTACAGATGCAGGTATACAAATTCATTTTTTTGTAGGCAACCATGACATGTGGATGAAAGATTATTTTCAGAATGAGCTAAACATTCCAGTGTATTTAGAACCTAAAAAGGTGGAAATAGAAAAGAAGATTTTCTTCATCGGTCATGGAGACGGGTTAGGACCGGAAGATCATGGGTACAAGAGGCTGAAAAAATTTTTTCGCAATCCTGTAAGCCAGTGGTTGTTTGGCGTACTCCCTCCTTTTATGGGAACGGGTTTGGCCAATTACTTCAGCCGTAAGAGCCGCGCTGCAACCGGCACAGAAGAAGAAAAATTTTTGGGAGAAGACAGGGAATGGCTTCTCATTTATGCGAAAGAAGTTTTAAAACAAAAAAAGATTGACTATTTTATTTTTGGTCATAGACACTTGCCAATAGATTACCGTCTGAATAATAGCAGGTATTTAAATCTTGGCGACTGGATACATTATTGTACTTATGCAGTGTTTAACGGAAGGGATGTAGAATTGAAGTCATATATAAATCAGCAGCATAAAATTGTAAAGAATTGGTGATACGGGTTTTTATATTAATGTTTATTTTTTTTGCATGTAGCCATTGCATTGCACAACGTGATACTGCATATAGATTTATAAAAGCTATACGGGCAGATGCTGTAAGCTTAACGGTAGATAACCTGGATAATTTATACATTTTGACCTCTTCTGACCAGTTGAAAAAGTTTAACGAAAATGGTGATTCTGTAGCAGTTTATAATGATGTAAAAAGGTTTGGAAAGCTGCATTCCATAGAGGTATCCAATCCATTGAAGTTGTTATTGTACTACAAAGATTTTTCTACAATAGTTATTCTTGACCGGCTATTAGCATCCAGAGGAAGTATTGACCTTCGCAAGCTAAATATCTTACAAACAAGTGCTGTCGGCATATCCTACGACAATAATATCTGGCTGTTTGATGAATACAATAACAGGCTTAAAAAAATTAATGAGGAAGGAAATACATTAATGGAAACTTCCGATTTCCGAATGTTGTTCGGCCAGTCTGTACTACCGCAACAAATAATTGACAAAGACGGATTAGTTTATCTGTATGATGTTAATAATGGATTATTTGTATTTGACCATTACGGGACTTTTAAAAGAAAAATACCTGTTACGAAATGGAAAAATATATCTATAACGGATAAACTAATCTATGGCCTTCATGATCAATGGCTCCAATCTTATAACACATCCACGCTGATGCAGCATAAGCATAGCTTACCGGAAACATCAGGCTCTTTTTTAAACTACATTATTGTCAACACCAAACTATTTGCAGTGGCAAAAGATTCAGTAAATATTTATACTTATAAATTTTAGTGTTGCAGTAATCAATAATTTTATTGCAAACAGCCAGAGATGAATGATTTTCTGCAAAGGCAATTTTTCAGCAATTCGGTTCAGCATTACTTATGGACGATTGGAATAATATTGGTTGTTCTTATTCTAAGTAAAATTTTTTCCCGATACCTCGCTCAATTACTATTTAAGCTGTTCAAAAAAAGCTGGAAAAATTTTGATCAGCAAACTTTTATTGACCTTGTAATAAATCCATTAAGCACTTTTTTAGTAATAACAATTTCTATAATTGCATTATACCGATTACACTTTCCTCCGGTGCTAAATGTTATTATTTATAAATATTCGCTGCAGCGCATCTTTTTAACCATTGGTATTATTATTCAAATTGCTGCATTTATATGGTTATTGCTTCGCATCATTGATTTTATTGCCCGGGTATTGGAAAGAAAAGCAAATCTTACCCCTGGCTATACTGACAATCAGTTAATAGTTTTTTTTCGGGATTTTCTGAAGGTTATACTTGCCATTATTGGCTTACTGCTAATCCTTCATTTTGCCTTTCGATTCAATATTACCAGTTTAGTTACAGGCTTAAGTATTGTGGGTGCAGCTATTGCACTGGCATTACGTGAAAGCCTCGAGAACCTCATTGCTTCTTTTGTTATTTTCTTTGATAAACCCTTTACTACAGGCGATTTTGTAAGAGTGCAAAACGTTTCCGGGTCTGTAGAAAGAATAGGCTTGCGCAGCACACGCATACGCACCATAGATAAAACCTATGTAACAGTTCCTAATAAACAAATGGTGGATAGTATAATGGATAATATTTCTCTGCGTTCACAAATAAGAGGAGAAGTAATATTACACATCAACCTGCAAACACCTCCCGGAAAAATTGAGGAACTGATAAAAGAAATAAAATCTTACCTGGAAGGGCTAACAGAAATTGAAGCCAATACGTTCTGTTTAACGACATCCGTTTACAAGCCTTTATAGTTTTTATTGAATTCTTTACTATGCCCATGGAATGGAATCAATTTACTGCAATCAGGGAGCAGGTTAATTTTTTTGTGCTACAAACAATGGAGCGTTTACAAATAAACATTGCAGCAGAAGGAAAAGATATTGCAATTGTGCCCTAACTATTTTTTTCCTGAGTTGCTGATGATTTCACCAAGCTCCTTATCAAACAAGCCATACTTGCCATATTCAACTACACGGCCTACTTCCCGGCCATTTTTCATAACAATTAATGTTGGTACATGAGTAATATGAAAAGCTTCTGAAAGATGTTGAATAGTTTTTTTACTACGGTCTACACCTAATAAAATTACCCTGTCCTGTGGAAAACCAGCTAAATCAGACAGCAAAAAAAACTTTGGTAAAATGTTTTTTGTATCACTGCACCACGTACCTCCAAATGCAATAATGTTTATTGAATCTTTATTATTTTTTAAGGCCAGCAAGGTATTGGGGTCTGGTGTGTAACCTTTCTGATTTTCGGTAAACCACAAAAATGCAGTATCAGACGTAAGGTCTTTTTTGGACATAAATCCTTTTAAAATCTTATTGCCGCTGGCATCACGGCTCACTTCGGCTGATTGTGAAAAAGAGGTATGTATGGTTAAAAGAGCAACTGCTAAAAAAACTATGGTTTTCATAAAGAGATTAATTAATCAAAATTAAAGGCCACCACCTGTAGCTTAAGTGAGTATTTGTTAAAGTTATTCTTACAGATGTGCTTTTAACTCCAGCAAAAATGAGCGTAGCCGTTGGAGGGATTGAATAATGGCATATTTTTCATCTGCCCGTAAGTTTTTCTTTAAATAGTCTCTCGCTCCATCTATAGTAAATTTTCGGCGGCGGAGCAGATCGTAGATCAATTGCAGATTCTTTATATCAGAGGGTTTGAAAAAACGGTCGCCTTTACGGTTTTTCCTGGGCTGTAAAATATCAAATTCATTTTCCCAATACCTCAGGAGTGATGTATTTACTCTAAACATATTTGCTACCTCACCAATAGAGTAATATTGTTTGGAAAATAAAGCCTCATCTTCGGGGATGTCAAAATTCTCGTGGTCAACTTCGGTTTCTTTAATTGACTTTCTTCCCCGGTTGCTTTTTGGCTTTTCCTGCACAGGTTCAGCAAGTTTACGGGATAATAATTGTTTTTCCCCGCTTACACTTTCTTCAGAAAACTCAAAGGTTGGTTGATTGAGAGGTTTGCCCATTACAGTTTAAAATTAAATTATAAACTGCTTTTGCTCCAGTGTATTTATCCACCATTAATCAAAACTTTGGTTAGATGCTTTGGCTCTTTTCAAGATCTGGTCAAATTGCTGTGGGCTCAGATCATTATAAAAGAAGTAAACCGGATCAAGCCTTTGCCCGTTTTTATGCACTTCGTAATGACAATGCGGCCCTGTAGATTTACCTGTGCTACCTACATACCCAATAATTTCTCCCCTCTTTACCTTACTGCCGCGTCTTAACTTAATGCGCAGCATGTGGCCATACAGTGTTTCATAGCCATAGCCATGTTTAATAATAACGTGATTGCCATAGCCTTCGTCTCCATAACCCGCTAACCGAACTACACCATCTGCGGTTGCATAAATAGGAGTGCCCTGGGATGCTGTAAAATCCAGCCCTGCATGCATTTTAATGGTTTTATAAATAGGATCAATACGGTATCCATAACCGGAAGCTATCCTGTTTAGGTCTTTATTACTTAATGGTTGAATTGCCGGAGTTGCTGCTAATAACTTTTCCTTATTTTGGATTAAATTAATTATATCCTGATAAGATTTTTTTTGCACAGCAATGCGATTCCCAAGAGTATTTATAGAAGCTTGAATAGAAGGAATTAAATCATCTTCCTCCATTCTCTCAACTTTTGCAATACCTTTTTGTCTTTCTAAAGCTTGTGCCCGGGCACTATCGGGGATTGGCGCTGCTTCGAATATACTCCGGTAAACATCATTATCCCGCTTTTCCAGCTCTGCCATTTGTTGTTGCAAACCACTTATCCCTCTGTTTAATTGCTGGTAGCGGTCTTTTAGCCTTTCATTTTCCGCCTGCAACCTTTTTTCATCCGGAGAGCCAATAAACTGAAAGGCGAAATAAGAGATAATTCCTGATGTTACCAAAGCCATTGCAATAAAACTAAAAACCCGTAACAGCTTTACACGTAACGGGGTCTCCAGCTTTTCATATCTAAGTGTATGGGTATTATAGTAATACTTTATTTTCTTCATGATCAGCGGATGCGGCAACCAAACAACTAATTCCAACACCCCGAATCGTTACCTTTGCGCCTGCCCCATTATCGGGGGCGACAAATATACTTGCATATAAAGCAAATTGAATCTATTTATTGTGGCCAGCATGACCAGCTCAGATATACGGAGGACCTTTTTAAACTACTTTAAATCTAAAAATCACCATGTTGTATCCTCTGCACCAATAGTGTTAAAAAACGATCCTACCCTGATGTTTACTAATGCCGGGATGAACCAGTTTAAGGACTATTTTTTAGGTAATCAAAAGGCGCCTTACTCACGGGTAGCAAACACACAAAAGTGCCTGAGGGTTAGCGGTAAGCATAACGATCTGGAGGAAGTAGGTGTAGATACGTATCACCATACCATGTTTGAAATGCTTGGAAACTGGAGCTTTGGAGATCCTGCCCGTCCGGCAGGCGGGTATTTTAAAAAAGAAGCAATTGCCTGGAGCTGGGAATTGCTTACGGAACAATTCGGCATATTAAAAGAACAGCTATACGTTACCGTTTTTGAAGGCAACAAAGCAGAAGGCATTGCAAAAGATACAGAAGCTATCAACGAATGGGAAAAATGGATTGATGAAAGCCGCATTTTAGAATTTGGCAAAAAAAATAACTTTTGGGAAATGGGAGATACAGGCCCTTGCGGACCTTGTACCGAAATTCATGTAGATACCCGTTCTGAGGAGGAAAGGAAAAAAACAGATGGTATAACATTGGTGAATGCCGATCACCCGCAGGTAATTGAAATCTGGAACAACGTATTCATTCAATACAATCGCTTAAATGATGGCAGTTTACAACAACTACCTCAAAAACATGTAGATACAGGAATGGGGTTTGAGCGACTGGTGAGGGTGCTTCAACAAAAAGACAGCAATTACGATACGGATATTTTCACAGGTACCATAAAAAAGATTGAAGAGATAACCAACAAAGCATACAGTCCAGCCCCCACTCCCAAAGGAATCCATTCGGATAACTCCTGCAATGTGGGAGAACGCAACACACAGCCCTCGCTTGTACAAGATGCTGATGAAAACCTTGGCTTTTCAAAAAGCGAGGTTAGTGCGAAGATGGCCTCACCTGCCTGGGGAGGTCGGGAGGGGGCCGTGGCTTTCCGGGTTCTCTCTGATCATATTCGTGCAATTGCATTTACCATTGCAGATGGCCAATTGCCTTCTAATACGGGTGCAGGCTATGTAATTCGCCGGATTTTACGCAGGGCAGTACGGTATTATTATTCTTACTTAGATTATAAGCAACCCTTGTTGCATCAATTAGTTCCTGTAATCGCGAATCAATTTGAAGAAGTTTTTCCGGAAGTGAAACAACAAGAAGATTTCATTACAAAAGTTATTCGCGAAGAAGAGGAATCGTTTTTAAGAACATTGGAGCAAGGCATAAAAAAATTTGAATATTTCGCTTTTGCCCGAACTAATTCTAAAGTATTAACATCACGAAAAATTCATGATCCCGGTCTTCCTCATAAAAAATTTTCTGGTTGGGATGCCTTTTTATTGTACGATTCTTATGGTTTTCCAGTTGATCTTACCAATTTAATGGCGAAGGAGAAAGGATTTGAAGGAGTAGATATGGAAGATTTTGAAAATTTGCTTAAACAGCAAAAAGAACGTTCTCGTAGTGCTGTAGCTACTGAGACAGGTGATTGGGTAATTGTACATGAAGGCAACAGCAAGTTTGTTGGCTATGATTTCTTAAAAGCAAAATCCAGGGTGCTTCGTTACAGAAAACTAAAAGCAAAAGGAAGAGAACTGTTTCAACTTGTTTTAAGCCAAACCCCATTTTATGCCGAGAGCGGCGGTCAGGTGGGAGATACAGGAAAGTTAATAGTTGGGAGTTCAGAGTTCGAAATAATTGATACCAAAAAAGAAAATGAGCTTACTATTCACTTTGCAGAACATCTACCTGAAAATTCAGACGAAGTAATTGCCATAGTTGATGAAGAAAAAAGGAAAAGAACCGCCATTCATCACACTGCCACTCATTTGTTACATGCAGCATTGCGAACCGTTTTGGGAAAACATGTCACACAAAAAGGATCGCTGGTTACTTCGGATTACCTGCGTTTCGATTTTTCTCATTTCAGTAAATTAAAGGATGAGGAAGCATCAAAAGTGGAGCAGTTAGTAAATCAAAAAATCAGGCAAAATATTCCGGTAGTGATTAAAGAAATGCCAAAGGAAGAAGCTTTAAAATCCGGCGCAATGGCTCTGTTCGGAGAGAAATATGCGGAGGCGGTTCGTGTAGTAATTATTGATCCACAATATTCTATTGAGCTATGCGGCGGTACCCACGTTGGTGCAACAGGAGAGTTGGGTTTTTTTAAAATCATTTCAGAAAGTGCAATAGCTGCCGGAGTTCGGCGTATAGATGCAGTAAGCGGAGATGCTGCTGAGAAATTTGTAATGGAACAATTAGATTTAATTCGTTCAATTCGCGACAACTTAAACAACCCTAAGGATGTAACAAAAGCAATTACTTCATTGCGCGAGGAAAATGTTGCTTTAAAAAAGCAGGCGGAAAAATTGGAACAAACTCAATTGAAACTTCTTCGGGATCAGTTGGTAGCAAAAGCACAACTCATCAACGGATGTAATTTTATTGGTGAAGTGATAGAAGTAAACAATGCAGATGCTTTAAAAAAACTTGCATTTAGTTTAAAGCCGCTGGTAAATAATTACATAATTACATTAGTCGCAGTTATTGAAGATAAATCACATGTGATATTGCTATTTGAAGAAGCTATAGCAGCACAAAAAAACCTGGATGCTTCTGCTACCGTTAAACAAAAAATAGCATCGCTCATAAAAGGAGGAGGAGGCGGACAAAAAACGCTGGCCACTGCAGGCGGAACGAATACTACTGATCTTCAAATAGTTATTGATGCTGTACGGCAATTACTAAAAAACAGTTGATTTTTTAACACTTGCGAAAGTTTTCGTATTTCCAGATTTTTCCTATATTTGATCTACGAAAATTAACGTAGCAAAAAAGAATTATTATGAAAAGAGTATTTATTAATGCATTGTCCGTAATGGCACTTGCAGTTTTAACCAGCCCCTCTGTTTTTGCACAACAATCAAAAAGTAAAACAGATAAGGAAACGCAAAATATAATTATTACCAGAACAGGAAACACCGATGAGAGAATGGTTATAGAAGTAATAGGCGATAAAATAACGATTAATGGTAAAGATGCTAAAGATGCAAAGGATGTTAACGTTCACGTAAACAAATTCAAGGGAGGCCAGGGTTTTGGCCGTACATTCCCTAATGGCAGCGTCTGGAATTACAATTTCGACAATGACCATATGTCTTTATTCAGCGAAGACGCTAACCGTGCTATGCTGGGTGTAGTTACAGAAAGTTCCGATCAGGGAGTTCGTATAACATCCGTTTCATCCGGAAGTGCAGCGCAAAAGGCAGGTATTAAGAAAGGAGATATTATTACCAGAATCGGTACCAAGAAAATTGAAGATACTGATGATGTAACTGCAGCAGTTCGTTCTCATAAACCAGGTGATAAAGTTGCTGTAACTGTCATCAGAGATGGGAAAGAGCAAAAGTTAAATGCAGAGCTTGGTAAATGGCAAGGTGTTCGATTCGACAACACTATTATTAGTCCTTCCCGTGTTATGCCTGCTGTTCCCCGTGTAGAAGCTATGCCATTTGAATATTTCGGTAATCGCCCAAGATTGGGTTTATCCATTCAGGATACTGATGATGGCAAGGGTGTAAAAGTGCTGGAAGTAGATGAGGACAGTAATGCTGCAAAAGCCGGAATAAAAGAAGATGACGTAATTACACATGTAAACGATACTGAAATTAACAGCACAGATGAAATTTCCAGGATTGTGCGTGAAAACAGGGAAAAACCTTCCATGACCGTTAAAGTACTGCGTAACGGAAAAACGCAAACTATTGAAGTGAAAACCCCACGGAAATTAAAAACTGCTGATCTCTAGTTTTCTATACATTGTGCATGTTTAAAGAGTTCCGCCATCCTGAGCTTGTCGAAGGGGCGGGACTCTTTGTTTTCAGCCATGTTCAAATGTGTATTTTTGATAAAAGCAGTTCCTGATAAAACATTTATTATGGCATTGAATATTGTAAGAGTAGCAGTTATTTTTTTTCTGGTATTGACTGCATCCTGTACTAATGAAAAAGAGAACGAGTTTGTAGTTGAAGGCGTTATTAAAAACGGAACCGGCAATACCGTTTACCTCGAAGAAGCATCATTCTCCAGCATGCAACCCATTATAGTAGATACAGCAATAATAGAAAAAGATGGTTCATTCAAACTAAATACCCAAAAGGGAGAAGAAAATATCTACATTTTACGGTTTGCCCAAAATCCCACACCCTTTGCAACTATAATCAACGATTCCAGGCGGATTACCATACAAGCGGATTTGCAGAACGTAAATGAACCTTATACGGTGAAAGGGTCTGAGGCGAGCGATGCTTTAAGAAAATTCATATTAACCAGTAATCAGAGGTTAGGCTTCATATATAACATAAGCATTCAATTAGATAGTTTACAAAGATCTGGAGTAAACGATAGTGCAATGAATACTAATATTCAAGCCAGAAATAAGGCTGTGCAGGAATATAAAAATTATGCAACTGCTTTTATAAATAATAGCAAAGGTCCTTCCTTATCCATATTTGCTTTAGGCAGCTACCAAAGCTTTGCTTCTAACCCAGCATTAGGTATTGAACCTTTTTCTAAAGAGCAGATGGCAAACATCATAAATGAAACAGCATCAAAATTTCCTGAACACTCCGGTTTGGCATTATTAAAAAACAGCTTGCAACAACAGCAAACCACGCAACCTGCAGGAAGTGCTTTATTGAATAAACCGGCACCTGATTTTACTCTGCCGGATGTTTCCGGAAAACAAGTTGCTTTATCCTCTTTTAAGGGAAAATATGTATTAGTAGACTTTTGGGCAAGCTGGTGTGCGCCATGCCGCAAGGAAAATCCTAATGTGGTAAAAGCCTATCAGCAGTTTAAAAACAAAAACTTTACTATTCTTGGCGTTTCACTGGATAAAGAAAAAGATGCATGGGTTAAAGCAATTAAGGAAGATAATTTAACCTGGCCTCATGTAAGTGATCTGAAGTTTTGGGAAAGTATGGTTGTGCCAATGTATAATATACAAGGTATTCCTTACAATGTACTTCTTGATCCAAATGGAGTGGTGATAGCAGAGAATTTGAGGGGTGATGCCTTAGTACAAAAGTTAGAACAGGTGGTAAAATAAACCTGTAAATGAAGCAGTCTTAATATCAAAATCGGTTTTATACATCCTCTAGTATAAAGCAAAAAAAAGCTGCTCTAATTGAGCAGCTTTTTTATACATATAAATCTTTATTGTTGCGAGATTCGCAATCCCGCTACTTTGTAGTTTCTGCTGGGTTGAATTCCATCACTTTCAGTAAGCATTAAAACAAGTTCGCGAGGATTTTTTGAAGCAGTACCTGGATTTAAAATCTTAACATTTATATATCCAAAGC